>JAFNGF010000127.1 GCA_017885385.1 Planctomycetota bacterium | reverse complement strand
TATGCGCGGGGTTGCGAGGGCGTTATTGACGACCTTTTCGCCAAGGCTGCGGTGCTGGATGATGGGCGGACCAAGATTGCGCTGGTTGTCTGCGATATTATCAGCGTGCCCCGACACACCGTGCTGGAGGCCCGCAAGCTGATTGAGCAGCAGACGGGCATCGCCGGCGGCAACGTGATGATTTCTGCGACGCATACGCATACAGGGCCGGTCATCGCACGAGAATCCAGCCGAGATGACCTCGACGGCGGCAGCAGCGACCCCGGCAAAAGGTACACNNGCAGAACTACCAAAGAAGATTGCCCGGGCGGTATCCGACGCCAACGCCAAGCTGGCGCCTGCCAGGGCACTATTTGCGCGAGAATTCGAGAGCCGACTTTCGTTTAACCGCCGGTTCTGGATGAAGGACGGCACGGTGGGCTGGAATCCCGGTAAGCTGAACCCCAACACTATTCGTCCGATTGGGCCGATTGATCCGGAAGTGGGCGTTGTTTATTTTGAAGGTCCGGACAAGAAAGGACTATTAACCTACGTCAATTTTGCGATGCACCCCGACACTACGGGCGGCACGCGAATATCGGCGGATTACCCGGGCGCGCTGTCGCGGCGGCTGGCAGATTATAAAGAGCCGGATATGCTTACCATTTTTGCCAACGGCACGTGCGGGAACATCAATCATCTCAACGTGCAGTGGCCCGATCGGCAGCACAGTCCCGCCGAGGCAAATCGGCTGGGCATAATTCTTGCCGCATCGGTGCTCAAGACGTATATGGACCTAAAGCCTGTGACGGATAATACCCTGCGGGTGCGTAGTGAGGTGCTTCAGTTGCCGCCGGCAAAGGTGACAGAACAGGATGTGAGTGAGGCGCAGGAAATCAAAAAGCGAGGTTCACAGGCCAAGTTTATGGAGCAGGTTAAAGCCTACAAAGCCCTTGACGTTGCTGGACGGCAGGATAAACCCCTCGAGGTTGAAGTGCAGATTATTACGATGGGCAAAGACTTGGCGTGGGTTTCGCTGCCGGGCGAAATTTTTGTCGAACTGGGTTTGAGTATCAAAGCGGCTTCGCCGTTTAAGCAGACCCACGTGGTGGAGCTGGCGAATGGTTCCATTGGATATATTCCCAACCGTTCCGCCTATATGGAGGGCAGCTACGAGGTTGTCAGCGCCCGCTGCGCAGAAGGTTCGGGCGAGATGCTGGTAACATCAGCGGTACGAATGCTTGCGGAGATGTTCAAACAAGCCGGAAGTGAAGTTTCGAAGGTACAATAACCAAGGAAATAGCTGGTATTATGGAATGCAGGAAAGATACAAATCTCAAGAGCTGCGGCTGCTCATATCCTGGATGTGAGCGCAAAGGAATGTGCTGCGAGTGTTTGAGCTATCATCTAAAGTCAAAGCAGTTGCCCGGCTGCTGTTTTCCGCCCGCTGTGGAGAAGACCTACGACCGCAGCTTCAGGGCATTTGCCAAAGCCTGGGGATTGTAGGAACGCCGCGAAAAATGCCGGAACTGACCCCGCAATAAACCCGTCCCCTCGGGCTCACTCGGGGCGGGCCTGAGCGGAGTCGAAGGATTGCGGGGCTAAACATTTATCCGCCGGTCTGCTGCGTTTCTGGTCGCTGTCGAGCTCACTCAAGCAGCCCCATCATCATCAGCGTCGCCTGCTGATGTAGGTTCAACACTTCTCGCAAATCCTGCTGAGCCTGAGCCCAGCGTTTCCTTGCCTGCGCCCGGGCGTGGCGCAGGGCGTCGAGTTTTTGCCTAATCGCTTCCGGCCTGGCGTTTTGATCCTGCAACAGTATCTGAAGCTCTCCACAGATTGTCTCGACCTGGGTTGGCTCGCGGCCCAAGGGCCGCCAGTTAGAAGAAGTATTCACGGTCGCGCCGGGTGGGCCCTCCCCACCTTGGAAATGGAAGCCGCCGCCAGCGAAACCGCCGAAACTTCCGCCGCCTGCCTGTCCCGGTGGCGACCCGAACTGGGTGGTAAAGCCGCCGCTGGAGAAGGGTAGTCCCGCGCCGCCAAATGCTTCGTCGCGGTAAGTCCGCACCTTCTCTAATTTAGGCTCAACAACCTTCCACTGTTGTTCGTCCGCTCCCAGAGCTTGTTTCATCGCCTGAGCTTCGCGTTCTTTGGCCTCTCTCATAAATCGCTCAAACCTCTCCTGCGGGTTCATATCGCGCGTGCGCTCGAACTCGCGGCGACCTGGTGTTCTATCAGGTTGGCCGGTCTGGGACAGTAACGGCCCCCAAAATACCGCGACTAAAAAACACACTACCAGAGCAAATACCATTTTACGTCTTGTCATGGTAAATCTCCTTCACTTGAGCAATCAATACGTTAGTATTTTCACCTTCTGCTGGAAATGCTCGAAATCCAGCTCGCCCTTGGCGAATGCATCCACATCAGACTTTTTCACGCGCATGGTCAGAATCGTGCGTGTTCCGGCCTCGGTTCTGGCAAAACCTGTCATACCGCCGTAGTCAAAACTGGCGCCTCCCATGCTTCCATAACCGGCCATACCACCAGCGCCGCCGGAGCCACCGTAGCCGCTGTAGCCGCCGCCGTAACCTCCATAGCCTCCTCTGCCGTAGCCGCCATACCCACCCGTCCCGTACATACCACCGCCGGCCGACTTGCTTCTGGTGCCCATAGTTGCTCCCGACGGACCCATCATACCGCCCTCACCAATCCAGCCGCCCGCTCCGATCACGGTTAGAATCACCCATTCGTCGGCTTTCAAGTTGCGAATGTTACATGCGTGTTTAAGCAATCTTGTCAGGTCTTTTTTCAACTCTTCCAGTGTCTCCGGACCACGTTCTTGGCGTCCAGGAAAAGGGCCGCCCGCAGCAGGATCCTGTGATGAGAACATTTCCTGCTGCGCCCGCTGCCAGATCGGATCGACCTGTTCTTTGGTTGTCTCGACAGGGGGCTCCTGCGCTTCCGCGGGAAATACCAGTGGAAAGTCCACCTCTGTGAAGAAGAATGCCCCGTAATCCTGAACGTAGACAGCCTGCAATGCTTGGCCGTCGCGGTCAAAAAAGTCGCCAAAATCGAAGAATACACCTTGGATTAGCCGAGGCTTTTGAAGCTCTTTCTCCAAGATATATAACATCACCTGGCAATCTGACCTCGTGGCCTCAAACTCTTCCGGCTTAACCTCCGTCGTGGGAATTACGAGGACCTTGCCTCTATCTGTCCGGCCGGTTGTTCGCCCATATCGTGGAGCAAGCCTTTGGAGCTGGGGCGCGTAGTTCTGATTAAGCATATCGCTTTTAACCTTGGCGTAAGTCAGGGTGTCTGGCACAAAGTTGTACCCTTGCTTTATAGGCCTGACCACTCCGGCCCACCCGTAATCAACAGTGGCTTGGTAAGTACCGTCGCTTCCGGTTATATGGTCGCCAGGCAGACCCTGCATTATGACGTCGGGTAGGCCAACTGACCCAGAAATCGTGAAGGTCATCACGCTCGCAGCATAATTCTCATCTGGACAGTCTGCCCTAACAGCATCATATATCCTTGCTGGCGGCGTAAACGTGAAGCCCTCCTTTACTGGAGTAACTGTGCCCTTCCAGCCGGAGTCAACGCGGACACTGTAACAGCCGCTCTTATCGGTAACAGGATTACCCGGCAGGCCCTTCATTACCACGCCAGGCAGTCCCGTGCTGCCTGAAAGCGCAAAAGTTTCTGCCCGCTCCATGGCAAAACATGTTACTGCCAGGCCCAGTCCCGTGAACATCAGAATTATCCGGATTGAAGGCTTCATTTCTCGGTCCTTTCATCTATTGATATGCGTTTTTTACAGAGCAACCAACTGTCGCCGATACGGCGACGGCTAAACGTGGAGACGCGCTAATTCTGCGTGGTAGGCGGCGCCTCGCTAGCGCGAGCAACCAACGTCTGCAAACCGTTTCTAAACTGGGTTTTGTCCTGCAATCGATTCAGCTCTACTTGCTCCAGTGCCGCTGCGATCCGCTGGCGATCCTGTATTCGCGCGGCTTCGATTAACCGAATCAGCTCCACCAAACGTTGGTCTGTAAGGTCTTTGGAAGCGGTTAACGTCTGGGCGGCAAATTCCGTCAAGTCGCGGCGAACCTGTCGGTAGACTTCTTCCCTGAGTTGAGTGTGTCGAGCCTCCAAGATCGATTCCCATTGCTGGTTCATTTGCTTGACTAAGTCGGCGCGAAGTTGCTCGACGTCCACTGGTTGTGGTGTGGACAGGCGGCCGGTGAGAAATCCGGCGCAGATTAGCAGCGCCGCAGCGACCGCAAATCTAAATATTGGGCTTTTGATCTTGTAACTGGTGGTCGCCGTGCCCCACGAAAAACCAAGCCGCNNAGTTTCAGACGACGCATTACGTCGTTTTCGTCAATTTTAGGCATCTTTTATCTCCTTTCAGTAAGATGACGACCGGCACGCTCCAAGAACATCCCGAAGATGATTTAGAGCCCTGGAGCACATCGCCCGGACGTGGTGCGGCGTCTTGCCCAACTGCTCGGCGATACGCTCGTAGGATTCCTCCTGGATGTACCGCATGACAAGGGCTTCGCGAGATGGTCCGTTCAATCGCCCTATGGCGGCGAGAGTCTCTTGAAGCTCTTCCATACGCACTAGCTCACTCAAGGCTGAATTCTGATTCGACGCCGGCTCGCGAATATCATCGAGCGGCACCGGCGCTCGTTTCTGCCTGCGCCGCCAGTCGAAAGCCAAGTTTATCGCAGCCTTATGGGCGTAGGCATTCCAGCTCTTTACTCTATTGAATTTGCTGGTCTTAGTGAGCTTTATAAATAATTCCTGCATCAACTCCTCGGCAACATCCCCGCGCAGCGTGAGCCTGGTCAAAAGCGCATACAAACTCGCTCCGGACCTATCCAGCAGCTCGAGGAGCTCTTTCTGTCGATTCGTCAACGAAACCCTTTCGGCTTCTGCTCTAAGGACTCCGCTATTATAGACGATAGGACCGATCGCGGCGCAACCCGTTCTTGGCATAAAATTCGACCGCCACATTGATGCACATAAAAAAGGCCGAGCCAAAAAAGCCCGGCCTTTGTATTCATGCTGTTGCGCGTGTTATTTCGGCTGGAGCGCTTCAAGCTCAGCTAACTGTTCAGCGGTAACATCCGAGGTCGTTAAATCTCCAAAGATTACACGATAGTATCCATCTGAAATTTTCCATCGTAAAAGTACTGCTTCGGGATTTTCCGCCGTTACACTATCTCCATAATATACTGCTTCTTTTTCCGCTCCAACCAACTGGGCATAGAAACTTCCTACAGGCAGTATATTCTGTATTGCGTTTGTATAATCATCTAACTTTCCAATCAATCGTAAACCATATTTTTTCGTAAGTTCTTCAGTGATTTCCTTCATTAATGTCATTAACGCCAAACTGCCTGGATATCGTCCATCGGTAAGTTCGGCGAACAGATGAAGGGCATTAATCGCCGTACCTTCATTTACTTCTGGTAAATTCATTTCACTGCTTGTGTAATCGGGAGGTATATCAGGCACAAACAGGGCCGGGTCAAGTTTAACATTCCATTGAAAATCATCCATGACCATACTCATTTCCATTTGTCCCCCAGAGACAATACCTTCAATTTCAATACGAACGGGAAAATCAGTTCCTATTTCAACCCATAGTCGAGCGGTTGCTTCTTCAAACATGCCGCCCATTACTTTTGGACCGGTACATTCAATTCCTTCGACATCAATT
>JAFNGF010000126.1 GCA_017885385.1 Planctomycetota bacterium | reverse complement strand
CTGGGGAACGGGACCAAAAGACTTTCTGCGGTGCCTGTTTGAAAAGAAGGTTGTGCCGTATGGCAACTTTTTTAACGATGTGCTGGAGCCGCTCTTTTATGAAGCGCTGGCTTTAAAAAGAGCCGATGACTTTTATAGTCGCTTCAACTGCAAGATTCCGTTCCTCAACGGTGGGTTATTCGACCCCATCAATAACTATGACTGGGTTCATACGGATATCCTCCTGGCTAACGGACTCTTTTCCAACATCGAAAGGACAAAAGAAGGGGATATTGGCATCGGCATCCTAGACGTCTTCGACCGATATAACTTCACCGTCAAAGAGGATGAGCCTCTGGACAAAGAGGTAGCCGTTGACCCGGAAATGCTGGGCAAGGTCTTTGAGAATCTGCTTGAAGTCAAGGACCGAAAGTCAAAAGGTACATATTATACCCCGCGTGAAATCGTCCATTACATGTGCCAGGAAAGCCTGATTAACTACCTGGACACCGCCATCAATACCGGCGAAGTGCCACTGGTGGCGACACCCCCGCCGCAGGGCAAGCTTTTCGGCAAGCCAGACCCGGAGCAGGGCGCGCTGAAGGCACCGGGTTACCGGGCAGTTGTGGCGCGTGAGAACATCGAAGCCCTTGTCCGCATGGGAGAGTTGGCGATTGAGCATGATACCCGGGTTGAAGCCTACGGGAAGGAGACGGAACGTTATTCCTATAAGCTCCCGGAAAGTATCCGCTGGAATGCCAGGTTGATAGATGACAAGCTTGCCAGCATAAGGGTGTGTGACCCAGCCATCGGCTCCGGGGCGTTTCCAGTGGGCTTGATGACCGAAATAGTCCGTGCCAGAAACACACTCACCACCTATCTGTCGGACAAAGAGGGCAGAACAAACTACCACTTCAAGCGCCACGCCATCCAGAACTGCCTTTACGGCGTGGATATTGACCCCGGCGCTGTGGAAATTGCCAAGCTCCGGCTCTGGCTTTCCTTGGTGGTGGATGAGGAGGACATAAAGCAGATACAGCCCCTACCCAACCTGGACTATAAAATCATGCAGGGCGACAGCCTAATTGAGGACTTCCACGGAATCTCGCTTGCCTTCGGGGAGAATGGCCAGGGTAGACCAAAGATGTTTGAAGAAGATAGCGAACTTCTCAGACTTGTCGAAAATTTGCATCGACAGCAGGACAGTCTATTCGACGCCACTCATTCAAGCGAAAAGGAGCAGCAGAAAGCTGAAGTCGAAAACGCTATTGTTGATGTTTTTCACCACGAACTGAAACGACAGCGGGCGACGTATTTCCAATTCTTGGAGAACATTGAACGTAGGGCTTGTCAGATTCCTAATGTAGAAGACCGACACAAGTACTACAAAGCCGAGAAAGCCACCCTTGACAATAAGTCCGGCTTTGACTTTGAAGCCCTGGAAAGAGAACTACGCGAGATGACTCATGGTAACAAGGTACGGCCCTTCTTTCCCTGGAAACTGTACTTTGCTAACGTTTTCAGAGAGAAGGGTGGTTTTGATGTCGTTATTGCCAATCCGCCGTATCTAGGAGAAAAGGGCCATAAAGAAACGTTTAGGGAAATTAAGAAAGGTAACCTCGGAAAATTTTATCAAGGCAAGATGGATCTGTTTTATTTCTTTTTGCATCTCGCTCTAAATCTCGGCAAACAAAACTCCAACGTCGCTTTCATCACTACTGGCTATTATCCAACAGCTACAGGCGCAAAAAAACTAAGGCAGGATTTCAGAGAAAGAGCAGTTATTAAGAATCTAATCAATTTTAACGAACTGAAAATTTTTGAATCTGCCTTAGGGCAGCACAATATGATTACGATTCTGGAAAAGCCTCACAATGAAAACGCTATTGCTAAGACTTGTATTACCCAAAGGCAAGGTACGGCCACGTCAGAGATGTTACAGCTAATACTGAATGGCAATGATACAGAGGCCTGCTATCGCAAGATTGCTCAAAAAGATTTGTATGACGGCGATGAATATTATATTCGGACCACAGGAAGTCCTGAGACCTTAAAGGACCCAATCCAAATGATTTTGGATAAAGTCAAGAAGCAAGGAGTGAACTTAGGAACCATCCACAATGTAAATCAAGGCATAGTAACCGGCGCAGATAAAGTATCACAGAAGCATACTGATAAGTATGGCATTAGAGCGAAGATTGGAGATGGGATTTTTGTTCTTTCTGATGAAGAAGTCAACGATTTGAAACTGACTGTAAAGGAAAAGGAAATACTAAAACCGTGGTTCAAGAATAGCGATATTAAGCAATACTATACAAAAACAATCACAAACGAGTATCTGATCGATTTCAATTTTACATCAAGACCCAAAATCCAAGAATACCCTGTTATCGGAAAGCATTTGATTCGCTTTAAGAGGATGCTAGAAAATCGCCCAACACCAGGAACACTTGTATCGGCTTTCAGTAAAGGTTATTGGTGGGTGTTAACTACAAGCAGGCAACAAGATTTTTGTGGCCCGAAAATTGTCGCTCCTCAACGCAGTCCGCAAAATACCTTTGGCTATAACGAGATCCCTTGGTATGCAGCTTCAGATGTATTTTTCGTTACAGAAGACGAAAAGTCAATTTCGTTAAAATACATTCTTGCTCTCATAAACTCCAAACTCTATTACCTATGGCTGTATCATCGTGGCAAAAGAAAAGGCGAGACTTTAGAGCTTATCGCGAAACCCCTTTCTGAGATTCCCATAAAGAAAATATCCAAACCCCAACAACAGCCCTTTATTGTCATCATTGACAAAATCCTCGCCATCACCAAAGACGAAGACTACCTTGCCAATCCCACCAAACAAGCACAGGTCAAAGAATACGAACGCCAGATTGACCAAATGGTCTATGAGCTTTACGGGTTAACGCCGGAGGAGATTGCGGTGGTGGAGGGCGAAATAAAATAGGCGATACCATTGGAGGAATGTATGCGATATTTAAATAGCTCAGAACTCTCTATGCTCCACGATTCATTGTTAAGAATGTTCGGAAAGCATGCCACTAACGTAGGGCAAGATATGTGGGGCTTCCCTAGCGGCATACACTGTTGCGACACCTACTCATTCAACACCAAATACGGAACTTTGCATGTAGGCCACGATGATTTCACAGACGAAAGACGGTGGTGGATACCTATAACGTTGGAAGAACAAGTGTATGGTGACCAGTTGCCAATCGCCTTCGAAATGTGTATTCCGAAAACAAAAAATATGCAGGTTTCAGTTCACTACGCGATTGACGATGACAGTACTGTCCACATACTCCATAAAGGGAAGTTCACCGTCGGTCATGGCAGTGTTAGTATGTCGGATTTTTTTGATTACTGCCAAAAACACCCGGGAAGATGGCGAGTCATTAAATTCAATTACTACGACTATCTATTACTAGCGAAGGTCAACCTAATTTTGACCGATGCTGATTTTACTCAATTGCTCGACTCACTGGCTGAATTTACGACATACATCCAAAACTATAAGAGCAGTTATCGCCAATGAAACAGAAACGAGCGTGAGATTGCCCCAACGCCCCATGAGTTTTGCGGACTGACGGAGGAAGACATAGCAGGAGTGGAGGGACGCAGTGATAGCAAAGTTCAATAGATACAAAATGCAAATTGTTGATTCAGCCTGCCGTTGTATACAAGTAAATGGTCAACAGACTACACATTTCATAGCACCGGATACAGAATCTGGAGTACAGAAACTCTATGTTGTTAAGGATGGTAAAGACATATGCTATGTTGGAATTACATCTCAGTCTATCAGTTCCAGGCTTCGCACCGGGTTTCTCGACTATGGCCACTATGGTTATCATGGGTACAAATGGAAAGACAAGCTGAAACATGCAGAGTTACTAGTATGGGCCTTCGCGGATACAGAAAAAGATTCCATTGAAGCAGTTGAAGGTGAACTGGTGTACCTTGTCCGCAGCCGAACTGGAAGGTGGCCTAAGTATCAGATGGAAATCCATTTCCACCCGGACGTCTCAGACAAGGAAAAACAGATTGCCGAGACTCTAGTCAATATATGCCTGGAATAACAACTGTAAGGACTGGAAATGGAGAGTGAGAAATTCGAGGGACACCATACCAATCAACCTTGCTACGAATCAGGCATGATGCCCCCCGAACACAAAGGTAGGAAAGGGAGGATAATGATATGATCGACATCCAGCCACAACACCTTACTCTCGACCAATTGTTCTACGGGCGATTGTTTAGAATTCCCCAGTATCAGAGGACCTACAGCTGGCACAAGAAGCAGCGGCAAGACCTCCTCGATGACGTCCGGCGCGCGGCAGAGAAAGGGCGCTCCCACTTCATGGCCACCATAGTTGGTCTCCGTCGCGAGAAGCGAACCATCATGACCAAAGAGCACCAGGTCATTGAAATCGTCGACGGACAACAACGGATTACGTCCCTAATCCTGCTTCTAAAAGCAATCGCTAAGGCCCTTGACCGTTCAGAGCCTAGCGCAAGGAGGATTGCCCACGAGATTGATGAAACCTTGGTAAAACCGGATAAGGCTTCTCTATTGCTGCTGCAAACGAACCATGACACCAGTCACTACTTCGCCGAATATATGCGCTCAGGAAACCACCCGTCTCCGGACCTTGCTGGTACTCTAGCAGACCGCGAGCTTCTGTCCGCCATAGAGGACTGCGAGAGGTTTGTGGCCGACTGGCAAGACGCTGGTAATTCACTCGAGGATTTGGTTGGTTTGCTGAAGAATAGGCTGACTTTTGTCTTCCATGAAATCGGTGATGAGGCACTGGTGTACACCGTATTCGAGGTTCTCAATAGTCGGGGTCTTGACGTTTCCTGGTTTGACCGCCTCAAGAGCATCTTGATGGCTCTCGTGTTTGAATCTGAGACTGGAAACAGGAACGAGATTATTGATGAAGTGCACCAACTTTGGACGGATATCTACAGGTGCGTCGGGCTCCGGTTGGGCTTGAGCACCGAATCGCTGTGCTTCGCTGCAACCTTGCGGACTTCGTACCCTCATAGTCGTCCGCTTGGTGAGGAGGAGGCCGCAAACTTGCTCCGAGACCAGTCGAAGGGCGACCCAGCGAAGGTAATTGAGACGACAAAGTGGCTGAAGGCGGTGACTGAGGCGGTGGATCAACTGCTGGCCGACCACAGAAGAAACGCCGTTACAGAGATTAAACAGGCCAGAATGGTCGCTACGGCAGTATACCTTCAACCGGACTTTACTGGGGACGAAAAGGCCGAGATACTCCGTCGCTGGGAGAATGTAACCTTTCGCATCTACGGGATGTTCCGAAAAGACGCTCGAACGGCCGTTGGCGACTACGTTCGGCTGGCCTGGAGTATTGTAAGAGCAGACCTCTCTGCCGACCAAGTACTCGAAAGGCTATCCTCTATTGGCGCGACCTTCCCAATTGCCCAGGCAGTCGAGAATTTGCGCGAAACTGATTGCTACACATACTGGGCGGAAGAGTTGCGCTATTTCTTTCACAGGTACGAGGAACACTTGGCACAGAAGGCTGGGCAGAACTTCAATAATGAGCAATGGAACCGCATCTGGCAGAGCAGCGCCGCAGATTCTATTGAACACATTCGTCCACAGAGCTATTGGCCATCCTTGGGCCTAGCGCCTGACCCAAATCATGTCCATCGGCTTGGTAATCTATTGATACTGCCGCCAAGACTGAACTCCAAACTAGGGGCAAGGTCTCCCGAGGAAAAAGCCGACGAGTACAGAAAAACAGGGCTTCTACTTGCTCAGGAGGCAACGGAACGCCTTGACGGTTGGAGTTTTGAGTCGACCAAGGAGCGCGAGGATGCTTTGTTGGAGTGGGCTCTCCAAGAGTGGGCGGATTAAGGCATCTTGCGGGAATTCCGGGGACACCGTGTCGGTCAGGCTTACTACAAGTTAGGCATTATGTGCTCAGAGTATCTGGATCTCAAACGTTCCCCAAATGGCTCTGGTCATAAATAGATGGTGCGTTCTTGTGAGAGAACAATCACATGGTATGATATTATGCAACTGATGTCATAAGTAAAGTTCGATTTGAGCATAAGGAAGCGACTATGAAGCGAGTAACAAAGCCAAATGTACTCTTCGTAAATATTGGGTGGGCACCGAAATACGATGGGAAAAGCCAAATCTGCGGAAATCATAAGGATATTAAAAACCAGAGGGGCAACCCGGCGAGGCTTAGTGAGGGGAAAGCCTTTCTTCCAGCCAGTAATGGCTTTGTGCAATGTGGATCAGGAATTGGACAGGTATGCCCCGACTCATCTATTGACCTCGTATTCGTCTCCCGCAACCCCCTTACAGAGCATCACGAAATAGTAGGAATGTACTTTGAACCTGACTTTTCTTATCGCCCGTGGACAAATCCTAAGGGGAACACGGTAACTTGGGCTGATGCTTCTACCAACGACTTTCAGGAACTGTTGGGTAACAATCGTCCAACTGTAGAGTGGCCGCCAGGAAGAAGCATGCGCCGCTGGGTATCGATGTTAGGTACTATATACCACCAACAGCTATTCAGCCAGTACGTAGCTTTAATCTGAGGCTTTACCCAATAATCCTCAGGCAAATTCCAGGGATCCCATACCAATCGGGCCTGCTACAAGTCAGATATTATGTCCCACGATATTTCATTCAATGTCACATTAACTCATAAAGTGACGAGTGAAGGACTCGTGCAATAGCAGCCATATCCTTCACTCCTTACTTCAACTGGCTAGAGAACAAACATTTGACTATCATTTGTAGTCTACATGTAACGCCCTCTGTGAAGCCGGACAGCAAGCTGCGGCGAAACGTACGATTAGTTGAGGCTAGGTTAATTCTAGTGTAGACTTGAGTGCGGTGTCTCTAATGAAGACATCAATACAGCCGTTGGAAAAAGGAGGGTGGAATGACTACAAAGATTTCAGGTCAGATAAATCAGGTTTCTAATACTGAAATTGAGGATTCCCATTGGAAGAGTCTCTACAAGATTGGTGGTGCGGCTGCCCTTATTGTTGTCCTGGTAGCATTGATCGAGATAATCATTACTTTCTTCCCTGGAGGCGGGCGTACGGAGCCTAGTAGTGTAACTGTAATCGACTGGTTTACACTCTTTCAGAACAACTGGTTCCTTGGGCTTCGTAACCTTGGTCTATTAAATATTATTATGACCATTTTAGGGATTCCGGTATTCTTCGCATTGTTTGGCGCCCACCGCCGCGTCAATATAACATACGCAGCACTCGCTATGGTTATTTCCTTCATCGGAGTAGCGGTCTTCCTCTCCACGAATAGGGCTTTCTCCATGCTTGATATCAGCAGCCAATATGCGGCCGCCACATCAGATGCCCAGAGAGCGATGCTAGCGGCAGCAGGGCAGGCGATGCTTTCCGTGGGTCAAAGCCATACCCCTGGTACCTTTCTGGGATTCTTTCTCTCGTCAATTGCCGGCATAATAATCTCAGTTGTTATGCTGCGAGGCAAGGTCTTCAGTAAGGTAGCGGCCTATGTGGGGATTGTGGCATTCGTAAGCTTCATAATCTTTGAGGTCTGCTCATCATTCGTGCCTGCGTTGTTTGACGTGGCCATGTTATTTGCTATTAGCGGCGGTCTTTTGAGTATGGCCTGGTACATTCTGATTACCCGGAGGTTCTTTCAGCTAGGGCACCCAAGGTAACAATCTAGCGGAATGTTAAGTGGCAGAGGGCGGATGCAGAGCGCTGTGGGCATCGTCTGTCTATTCATCGGACTCGCTGAATTCCAGGGACACCATCTTTCACCTTGTGAAGGATCAGGCCTGCCACAAACCAGGTATTGTTTCCCCAGAATACCTATAAGAATCGAGAGCAAGGTTCCCCAACTTTAACGCTTAACTACTCGCTTACCGTAAATGTTGGCAGTTGTGGTCAGGTGTAACCACTCGTGGTGTCGGGCCGTCGGGTCTCATCTCGGTACGATGGAAAAACCACCCTCGTCTCAGCCTCCTCTATAGTATAGTAATGACTACATTACCCTTTTTGTGCCCTTTTTCAACATAGCGATGAGCCTCGACAGTCTGTTCCAGCGGATAGCGTCTGTCAATGACCGGTTTTATCTTCCCCGCCTCAACGAGTTCTTTGAGGTAAATCAGATTTTCAGTTTCAGGGGTTGCTGTCCCACCTATTAGTTTCTTGCTGCTTATCATCGAAGTCCATCGCATCCGAACCATTAGTGCCGGAGCAGCAACAGCCTGAAGATAAATTCCCTCTTTCTTTAGCGATCTCATACACCCTGAAAATGGACCCTTGCCAACTGCGTCAAAAATAACATCGTATGTCTCACCGTTTTTGGTAAAGTCCTCTTTAGTGTAATCGATCACCTTATCGGCTCCCAGAGACGTTACCAATTCTAAGTTCGCGGTACCGCATACCCCGGTGACTTGTGCACCAAAGTACTTGGCAAGCTGGACCGCATAAGTACCTACACTTCCGGAAGCTCCATAGATAAGCACTTTNNATTTCCTTTTCTCAGAAAATGCAAGGCTGTATTGCCCCCAAAAGGAATGGCTGCGGCTTCCTCAAAGGTCATATTTGCCGGTTTAATTGCCAAACACCCATCTTCAGGCATGCATATATACTCGGCATACGCACCACCATTGTGCCCGGGATATGCAAAAACCTGGTCGCCTTTCTTAAACAGTTTTACGTCTC
>JAFNGF010000125.1 GCA_017885385.1 Planctomycetota bacterium | reverse complement strand
AACCTGCATACCCTACGGACTCCATCCATAGCCATCCCCAAGCTTGTGCTCGCGAAAGCGGGCACTGCGCTTGAGGATGCCACACGTATGTTCCCCGTCCTATCGGGTGGCATCCTCAATCCGCCGTCCGTTTTGGCGGATTAGGGATGGTTTCTTCCCCGTGCTGCATCACCTACACCGTATCGTTGGCGGGCCAAGAGCACCCCGAATCACTGTGTATCCTGGCTGGCCGCCCAAGTAGGGCAAACAGCGACCAAGCACAACATACGACCGACAGCCGCCTATTGCACCGGCCCAATCAATTGAGTATCCTTTGGCGAATTTTAGTGTTTGGAACTTTGCGTATTTCTTTATATGCCGATGCCGCATCTGAGTAACAGAGTTATCCGGCTTGAATGGGCCCAGCTATTGGTGCTTTCGGGCACGCATTTTCTGGTTGATATGTTTGCCAACATGCTGCCTTCAATCTTGCCCGTTGTTCGGGAACAATTCGCGTTGAGCCTTTCAATGGGCGTTTTTATTTTGGTACTGCTGACTCTGACTTCCAACTTTGTCCAGATACTAACGGGGCACACAAGAGCCAACAAAACCGTGCCGATGTTTCTATACCTGGGACTTGTCCTGTCGGCAGGGATATGTCTGCTATCAGCACTGCCAAGGTCAGGCGTGGGCATACCACTGGTGGTTCTTCTGGGCATAATCAGCGGCGTAGGCATTGCTGTAGCCCATCCCGAAGGGCTCAAGGCGATTGACCCGCTCAGGCGAATCCGGCCTGACATCAGCACAGCGGTTTTTATGACCGGCGGTTTCCTGGGATTTGCAGCCGGCGGAGTAATATCCACACATCTGGTGTCCAGATTTGGCCTGGCAGGTCTGTATCCTCTGATTATTTGCCCTTTTGTGGGCGTCTTGATGGTTTTGCTCTCAAAGGTACGCTTATCCACAGCCCAGGAGGAATATAGTGGACAGGCCGACTCTGCAACTGCGGTGGGCACAAAGCTACCTTTCTGGCAGTTGATGGTTATGGCTGTACCGGCGGCGGTCTCAACAACCGTAGTTCTTGCGCTTCTTCCGACTAATCTCAACGAGCTGGGATTCAAACTGACTTTCGGAGGGTTTTCCGCGACGATGTTCGGCTTAGGAGCGACGGTGGGTCCCTTTGTCTGGGCCGCCATCGCCCAAAAGAAAGGTGAACTTCCTTGTTCAATCCTCGCGTTTTTGCTGTGTGTTCCCTTGCTGGCGGTGTATTTACTGATGACAAGCAGCACAACAGCGGTGTGGATGTTGTTCGGGCTGGGCTTTTGTTCAATGTCAGCCTACATACTCATTATTACGATCGCCCGACACACAAGCCTGCCCCGAGCCGGGTCGAGGGGCGGGCTAAGTCTCGGACGGCGGATGGGCTTTATAGTGGGTGGTACATGGGGGCTTGCCAATTTGATATTCTTGGCCCTGATTCCTGTCGCCCAACATTATGGCACGCACTTCGTCCTGAAGTTTATGCCTTTAGGTTATTTATTTTCCGGGGCCTTCGGACTTTACATAATGTCCCGTCCTGAGCGGGGTCGAAGGACAAGAAACCGCCAACAGCCTCACCCTGTTGGAAGTCCTGAAAACGGACCGCATGCTGCAAACGGGAAGATTTCTAACGGGACTCAAACGTGAACAGCCCTACAACATTCGCCCGCCGGCCGTATGGCGGGCAAGTGCGTAACCTGCGGCGGCGCCGCCTACGACTTTCAAAAATGACCGCCTTTTCATAATTTTTCCTCTGTCTGGAGTCTACTTGCGGCATCCTGCGCAACTGCCGGCATGGCAGGACGCGCAGCCCGACCGCGACACAGGCAGAGCACTTTCCTTGCTCGAGCTGGACATTGCGAACACCGATAGCTTGCGGCGGACTCGCCGACCGGCACAGTTGGGGCACCTAATCTTGGCATTGGACGACCGCACAAGCTGCTCGAACTCCCTGCCGCACTGCTGACACCGGTATTCGTAGATGGGCACGGAATCACCTCACTACACAGAATTATAACAACGCTGGGCACAACCCGCCCTATCTTTGAGATTATATAACAAACGCACCTCGCGGTAAAGGTGAATCAGTGCTTGATTTGGGCTGCTGAACAAGTACAATCGAACTATAACTTTAGCCTACAAACCTCACGGGTACTTGCCATGAGAAAGCTGTTTTACAAGTTGGGTAAGATTGCTGGTCCGAGCGTTCGCAAGGCCAAGTGGTTCTGGCAGACCGCTACCAACAGTCAAGCCGAAGCCATCAAGGCCGAATACGAGGTAGGCCGAGATATGGCTTGTGACGTCAGACGCAGGTTAGGCCCCGATCCGGACCGGAGAACGGGCGAAATCCTGGCTGAGGTCGGCTCGCGCTTGGCAGGATGCGTCGCCGATAAGTTTCGTTCTTTCAGTTTTGAATCCGTCACGAGTCCCGCGCCCGAAGCTTTCTGTCTGCCCGGCGGCTTTATTTTTGTCAGTCGAGCGATTATGGAGATGTGCCGGTGTGATAAAGATGAGATTGCCTTTATTCTTGCGCACGAGATGGCCCATATCATCAGGGGACACGTTATGGAGCGGATGATAAGCAACTCCGCGATTGCGGCAGCGTCACGGGCGGCTCCTATCCGCGATGTGCTCAGCGCCTGCCTTCGCGAAGCCGGCGCCAAGTTCCTCGAGAGTGCTTATTCGCAAGACCAGGAATTGGAAGCCGACAAGCTGGGCGTTCATCTGGTTACCGCCGCGGGATACGACCCTCGCGGTTCAGTTAGATTTTTCTCGCGGCTGGCAAAATCCCGTCAGGGCCGGACCTCGACGGATTCAGACCAGTCGAACCTGGGAAATTACTTTTCCTCCCATCCCTCGTGCAAGGTTCGCATCGAAAATATCACCGACATTTTGAGCAAATAAGTTTAGCTCCCCGCTTTCGCGGGGACAAGCTTGCCCCTGCGCAGGCAGGGGCCGGCACGGCGACGTATTAAGGCTGCGGCCATAATAGCTCACGAAGCCACGATTCCGCCAGGACAGCGTAGTCCTTCAGATCAATCTTTTTGGAGTTTATCGGGTCCGGATCGTACACATTCGCGGGCGAGGTCACCGGGTAATAGTGTAGGCCCAAGGTGCCCCCGTTCATAACGGTAACAATCTCAGCCGCAGTAAGGGCGCGGTCATAGACCTGCACATCGTCAATGGCGCCATCCCACTGGCGGTCTCTATCCGGGTCGCCGACAATGTCACTCGGTCCGCCAATGCGATGGTAGATGCCGATATTGGACACGAAGTTCTCGCCGGTAAGGTCGATTCGGCCAGCCTCAACACCATCGGCGTAAATAATCAAGTCGCCGGCTCGATCCCACGTGGCGGCGACGTGCGTCCAGACACCGGCTTGTGCGCTAGCGCCAACCGTTATGGTGGCTGTTGAGCCGCCGCCGGGGCCATCCTGGTAACAGAAATACCACCGGCCATCGGTCTCGTTGATGGCGGAGTGTATTTCCAGAATATCGTTGTCGCCGCCCGTCCAGCCGTTTTCCAGCTCGCTGCCCTCGTAATAGGCTATCATCCGTTTCAGTATGTTGGGTTTGAGCCAGTGCGTGAGCGTACCTGCCTTCAAAGGAAGAGCCAGGCCGTGGTCGACATAATCGCCGTCTCCATCCAATTGAATTGCCTGGCCAAACCTGCCGGTGACGTATAAGAAGTTACCGTTTGGATCGCCGTGATGGTTGTTGCCGGAACTATCTTCGGCATTACCCTCAAACTGCCACCGAGCAAGTAGACCAGTTGTCGTCCGGTCGGCTTCGAGCCAGCCACGCGCCAGTATCTCAAGGTCCACGCAGTCAACGGCGCAGTCATTGTTGAGATCGCCCTCGGACTTGAGAACCGAAGGGAGGCATCTGGGCCGATAAAGCCGAATGTCATCGAAGTACACCGTCCCTGCCCCGCCGGGCTGCGGATTATTCCGGTCGCCGAAACATAAGGACATTTTATTGACATCGGNNCAGGCTTACGCCGGCGTCACTGAAATCTTTCAGGTCGATATTCCACTGCGTCCAGGTATCTATTAGCACTGCATTAGGGTCGGGGTGGACGACAATCGCGGTCTTGCCGCTGCCATCTTCCAGAGCCACATACATAGGCTCGGCCTGGTTGCTCATAATGCCGACGTCCTGGCTGGTCCAGTCACCGGTGACATTGCCGGCGGGAAAACTGACGTTGGAGAATTTCGCCTGGCACGCCGTCGCCACGTTGTGCGAGGTAACCACCAGACCGACGTAAACGTCCAGATTCATTTGAATATTTCGT
>JAFNGF010000124.1 GCA_017885385.1 Planctomycetota bacterium | reverse complement strand
CACGCCCCGACAAGTCGGGGCGCGCAATGACAAGGGCCTGCCGTAAAATCTGGTCACACACGTCGGGCTGACTCCTTGACAGATCGCAGTAAATTGTAGAGAATTATCTATAGGGCTTGAAAAACGTGGATAGGGACAGGAGGACCGATGCGCCTAGTTGTAAAACAAGGTGGTCGAACCACGAACGAATTTCGATTCACGAAAGGCCCTATTCATATCGGCAGGCACACACACAGCCAGATACTTTTGCCCGATGGAAAAGTCTCAAGACAGCACGCGGTTATCTTTCCCACCGAGGACGGGAAATGGACGGTCAGAGACCTGGACTCAGCCAACAAGACGTACCTGAACGACAAAGCGATCCACGAGGCCGAGGTCAAAACGGGCGATCACCTTTGCATAGCCGATTTTACTATAGAAATTGATCTTAGAGACAAAGCTGGGTCTGCCAGGCGATTTGACTTGGAAGACACACTGACCACAGCTTTCCGCGAGCCGCAGACCATAGTAAGGAAACTCGATGCCGAGCACGCTCCAGACATAAGGCTGCCGGCCAAAAGAACAAAGGACTTCGTACAGGCCACCGAAGCAATATGCCAGGCCAACGGTCCTGATGAAGTGTTAAGAGTTCTATTGAAGATCACAACAGCGCAATTTGCTGCATACCGCACCTGGTGCACTTTGAGAAACGAACCCGCCGGGCCGATGACCTGCCACGCAGGGAAAAATCGAGACGGGCAAAAAATCCAGCTTAGCGACCTTGAGCTCAACGAAAAAATAACTAAATCGGTCGAGAGAGGCGAGTTTTTGCTCCTGCCGCAAGCTCCACAGCTTGCCCTGAGCCTGTCGAAGGGGCAAAAAGAAGCAGAAAATGTAAACTCCGCTATGATAGCGCCGGTTACGGGTGCTTCCGGCTGCTTCGGCGTGCTGTACGTCGATAACGACAGAACTCAAGAGCAATACAGTCTCAGCGACATGGACTATCTAATGCTGCTTGCGATTCACACAGCCGCCGTACTGGAGAACTTCTGACTCTTTGCACATCAGCTCTTCGCTGGTAATGGCACGTTTTACTAAGAGCGTCTAACAGAATGAGACAATGTCATTCTGAGCGGAACGAAGTGAAGCGAAGAATCCGGCCTGCATAAGAAATCTTCCATTCGTAACCCAGATCCTTCGCTTCGCTCAGCGCCTGCCCTGAACTTGCCGAAGGGATGACAATATACGCACATATTCATTTTGTTACGGGCTCTAAACAGATATCCTGGCTCTTACCTCATAGGCTTTGTGGAACCCTTGAATTTAATATCGGGCATCTTTTTGCCAAGCCGTCTGTAAGTTTCTTGAAGCTCGCGCAAAAAATCATCTGGTCTCATCGCCATGACATGAGTATCCATAAACAGGGCGTTAATCGTATCGCTGCAAAACGCAGGATTTTCGTAAGCAACAATATTATCTGGAGGCATCACCGTAGTCTGGCCGGAAACGTATATGTAACTGGGCCCTTCGAAATCCACCGGCTTGTTGGGTGATTCAAGAGTCTCAGGTGACAGGTCGGTTTTCTTGGCCAGCTCCTGCAAATTCGGTGGTAATCTGTCATCATGGTCGTTTGCGTATATCAAGCAGGCCCTTCCTATCTGTTGTAAGTTTTTAGCAGCGGTCTGGCTGGTCCCCATCGTTGACTTCTGCTGCTGTTGCATCTTTTGGAAAACGCCCATTATTTCCGTCAAATGCTCTTTCGGCAAAGCGACATCAATCGTCATCTTGCCGCCTGCAACGCTGCCGGCAAATACCATGTTGCTCTTGGTAGGAATATCCATTTGCGGCATTGCTGCCGCCATCGGCATAAAAGCCCAAATCATCTTTAACAGTCGCAGAACGTTATATGTTGCCAGGAAGTCGGCCTTATCCGCTGCGGGAAGTAGTGCCAAAGCCGCCTTGACTTCGCCGGCCATTTGCCTCGGTTCGCCCGCTTTTATCTGGTCTATCAGCTTGCGTATAGCCGAGTCTGAGTCGCCGCCTGCGGTACAAACCCACAACCCGTCAACCGTCGCCCATCGGTAATCGATCCCCGGCCCATACAGAGCATTTATCATCTGCCCCTGCGGCGAATTAGGCTCAGTAGATTTCATCAGGAGCTGCGCAGCGTCTATTGAAATATCCTTGTAACGGTCCTGACTGCGCTTTAGTGTAAAGCTGGTCTCGAACCCCATGTCTTTATAGAAACTGGCAACCGCACCGGTATTGATGAGCTGCGCGCTTTCATCAATAACCTTATTGAGTGTTTTTTGATCCTTAACGGCCACAATATACTTAAGCGCAAATGGCGGCTTGCTCTTGGCATCAACGAAGAACGCTCCTGCCATCGGCCCGCCAAAGCAGCTCATCGCATCTTCGACAAGGGCCTTCATCTTGGCTATATCCTCGGCAGACATACTCTCGCGCATCATGGCCGCAAACAAATCGATCCCCTTGACATTAAGCGCCTTCCAGAAAGGCGTATCCAGCCTGCCGGCAAAATTCATCGCTGCCCCATCTTCCAGGTATGCCAAAAGCCTGTTGGCTTCGGTCGCGGAACTACCCGTAGCAAACATCTTAGCCATATCTGTGCCCGGCACAGCTGAAACCGTGGCGGCGACACTCAGAACATCCGGTTTGGGATCGACCACTACGCTCACCGATTGCGTTTCTTTCATCAGCGTCTCAAGAACGGCAGCATACACATTCATCATTCTGGCAANNCTCTTCGATTTGCAGGTCAAGCATACTAAGTGCTTGCTTATTATCTGGCTGGCTCTGCGCCAAATCATTTCTCATCTGCTGGAGTTTCTCAATCTGGGCCTGCATATCCAACTTTCCGCCGGCAGCCATTTTTTTCA
>JAFNGF010000123.1:1680-2896 GCA_017885385.1 Planctomycetota bacterium | reverse complement strand
ATGTAGCGGGGGGCAACTTCGTAGCGTTGTCTAAAGCGCATTCGCACGGAGTCTTTTTTGCCGAATAGTCTCCACGCCAGCGTGCCGGGTTTTAGCTCTATATCGTGGCCTCCCAGCCGCATGTTTCCGCCCAGCTTGTCTATTTCTTTCTGCTCCGGCAGTATGTCGATTACCGGCTCGGAACAATCCGGCCCGATCTCGGTGCTGTTGGCCTGTTTCAGGCCGCAGACGTTACGGGCAAACTCTACCACAGCCATTTGAAAGCCGAAGCATAATCCAAGATAAGGCAGGTTATTTTCCCTGGCATATTTTATACAGGCGATTTTCCCTTCCGCGCCGCGTGTGCCGAAGCCGCCCGGAACGATTATGCCGTCGACGTCGGCAAGAGAGTCGGTGACATTGTCATCAGTGAGATTGGTGGTTTCGATCCACTTTATTTTGACGTCGCAGGAAAGTGTGATGCCGGCGTGCTCCAGGGCGTTGATTATCGAGGCGTAGCTGTCGCGCACGGCGGTATATTTGCCGGTGACGCCGATTGTTATTTGCCGATTTGGCGACTCTATTTTGTCGGTAAAATCGCACCATTGCGCCCAGGCCTTGCGTTCGTGCCGCAGATTGATTCTGTCTTCGATTTTAAGCAGCCTCAACACCGCAAAATCCAGGCCGTTTTCCCGCAGCATCGCTGGTATCATATAAATACTGGCTGAATCAGGCAGACTGATGACCCTTTCCAGGGGCACGTTGCTGTAGACGCTGATTTTTTGTCGGACTTTTTCGTTGACGGGGTTGCTTGCCCTGCAGGCGATGATGTCCGGCTGAACGCCGCATTGCATAAGTTGTTTGATTCCTAATTGTGCCGCTTTTGATTTCTGCTCGCCGAGCGTGGGCGGGTCGAGGATGTAAGTCAGAGCCACGAAGCAGCTACTATTTGGGCCTTCCTCGTAGGCCAGCTCGCGCATTGCTTCGATGAAGTAGGCGTTTTCCAGGTCGCCCACTGTGCCGCCGATCTCGACAAACACCACGTCGGCATCGCTGTCAACTGCCAACTGGCGGAGTCTTAGCTTGACTTCGCCGGTAACGTGCGGGATCATCTGAACGTCTCTGCCGAGGTAGTCGCCGTGACGTTCCTTGTTAAGAACGGCGCTGAATATCTGGCCGCTGGTGGTGAAATTTGCTCTGGTTAAATCCATATCGAGCATTCTCTCGTAGGTGCCCA
>JAFNGF010000123.1:0-1633 GCA_017885385.1 Planctomycetota bacterium | reverse complement strand
AGTCCGCTCATCACCGTGCCCATCACAAAGACGTAGCGGGTCTTGCCCTTTTTGTACCCTGCCGGCATCGGCGAAAAAAACTCGCTCTCAGCCGATATGTCACTAACCGAAGCCAACAAGTCCTTTTCTTTCGGCATATATTTTCCTTTTTTGCCACAGAGGACATAGAGAAATCATCTTAAATATCTTCTCAATAGCATTAAACAATCGACATTAGACTCAATCTTTGTAGGCCTTATATTGTAAGCTTGTCCCCTACCATGGTTTATCGCAGTCTCAATACGCTCTGCTTCCTCCTTAATCAAATTAAACGCCGTCCCGTAAATCAGACACTTCGGAGGTATCACCCCCGGCAAGCCGAGAACTTCCATATTTTCTGGCGCGTATCCAAAACCAAGAAAGAATATCTCATCAGATTGTTTTAGGAGATTTTGCGCTGCTATCAATTCCGGATTTTGCTTTTCTTCGTATATTGTTCTGATGTTATTAGCTGCGCGTTGCAGTAATGATTCATCAGTTTTCGGTTTGTAATCAACATAATCACTTGGATTCTGCCATTTAAGAGGGGCAATCTGCCCATAAACATGCAGGATTTTCAACTGCTTCAGGGACTGGACAATTCTGTCCTCCGAGACTTCCGTAAATAAATTGCGAAGAGATTTATAGAAGAATTGCTCCAGCGACCTGTCGTAGTTGAATGTGATAAACGCAAGATTACCATCAGAGAAATCTGGAAGAGCATCTTTGCCGACACCAATAAGACGGTTATACAGGTAAAAATACCAATCCCCACCTTGAAAATCCGCTGTTCCCCGAAGGTATTCTTTCCTGTTTGGGTCTTGGCGAAGGTCTTCTAGTCGCTCTTGTATCCTTTCTGCCTCTTCTCCGAAACAACTCCGGTGTTCGGCTCTAAAAATCTCATAAGCAATGATGTATTTCCCAATCGGAGCGAGTTTTGGGTTATCCGCCATAAAAACGTCTATTGACTTGATATTCGCATCTTTAAAAGTTTTTATGAATTGATTGAGATCCCCCAATTTGTTCTCATTTTTAGTTATAACGGACTTGTTACTCTGAAGATATTCTTTGTAGTTTTGCAAAAAGCCCCCATTGAAACATATCAGTTCTCGCAGACGAGCACCGGAAGGATAACCATATGGGCAACTGGCCCCGGCACCAAGAACAAAAACGGTTTTCTTATTTATCAATCTCTGTGTCCTCTGTGGCTAAAAACAAAATTACTTTCTGTGGCTATTCTTATATCTCTTAACGAACTCGGCGTATTGCTCTGGCGTGTCGATTCCGTCGCAGGTGTGCTTGACTTTGCCAACCAAAATATCGAAGCCGTTTTCAATCGCCCGCAACTGCTCAAGTTTTTCAATTTTTTCCAGCGGTGTTTGTGGCAAAGCGGTAATCTTAAGCAAAAACTCCTTGCGATACGCGTAAATTCCAATGTGCCGCAAATATTGTTTTACATCACCAACACCGGATTTTTCTCTATCGTAAGGAATCGGTGCGCGGGAGAAATAAATCCCCTTACCAATTTCGTGTTGCGTCTGGTGTTCTTTGGTCATCACTCGACCGGCGCCACAGGTGGGGGAAGGACATGCCCTGCCCACAGGTGGCAGGGCTA
>JAFNGF010000122.1 GCA_017885385.1 Planctomycetota bacterium | reverse complement strand
AAGTGAAGCTATCGAGGACTGGCATTACTGGGTCGACCAGGGATATATGTTCTAAGTGAGATCAATAATCCGGAAATCCAGGGACGCCATACTGATCTTGATTCAGAATACACACTGAGGGCTCTACGCTAAACGCTGTCCGCTCGTTATATGTCCAGCTTGTCACGCAGGTGGCTCAGAATTTGGCTGGTTGAGACTCTTACCTGCTCCATCGAGTCGCGCTCGCGGACGGTGACGGTCGTATCCTGGAGCGTCTGGCCGTCGACGGTGATGCAGAAGGGCGTGCCGGCCTCATCCTGCCGGCGATAGCGCCTGCCGATAGCGCTTTTCTCGTCATAAAAGCAGTTGAAATGTCTCTTCAAATCGTTGTAGATATTTATGGCCACTTCGGGCATGCCGTCCCTTTTTACCAGCGGAAACACGCCGACCTTTACCGGCGCAAGAGCAGGATGCAATCTCAGCAGGTTTCTCGTTTCGCCGCGAACTTCCTCTTCGTCATAAGCATCGACCAGAAATGCAAGGGTGCTTCTATCAATGCCGGCACTAGGCTCGATCACGTAAGGGATGTAGCGTTTTCTTTTTTCGTCATCGAAGTACGATAGCGGACCCGACTGGTAGTCTTCTGCCTCCGGCGCCAGCTCAATTTTTGTNNATCGACGCAGGCCTTGGCGTAGTGTGCCAGCTCGTCGCGGTCGTGGTCGCGGAAACGCAGGTTCTCCTTTTTTATGCCCAAATCGGTGTACCAACTGAATCGCAGCTCTTTCCATCGCTCATACCACTGTTCATCGCTGCCCGGCTCGCAGAAAAACTCAAGCTCAGCCTGCTCAAACTCGCGGGTGCGGAAGATAAACGCCTTGGTGGTGACTTCGTTGCGAAAGCTCTTTCCGATCTGCGCGATGCCGAACGGAATTTTGATTCTGGTGCTATCAAGGACATTTCTGAAGTTGGCAAAGATTCCCTGGGCGGTTTCCGGACGGATATACAGCTTCATTGAGTCGTCAACATTGGCGCCCATCTGGGTCTCAAACATCAGCTTAAACGGCATCGGCTCGGTGAGCTGGCCTACCGCACCGCAGACAGGACATACCTTGTTACTCAGGTCGTGCGTTTTTGCCTGTGCGGCGTCGACTGAGACGTGCTCAGTGTGATGCTCTGCTTCTTGAGCATCTTTTTCTTCCAGATGGTCGATGCGGGTTCTTGTATTGCACTTTTTGCACTCAGCCACAAGGTCGGCGAATTGGTCGGTATGGCCGGACGCCTTCCAGACAAGTGGATGCATAAGGATGCTGCAATCCAGGCCCACCACGTCGTCGCGCATCTGCACGGCGTTTTTCCACCAGGCCCTTTTGACGTTATTTTTTAGTTCCACGCCGAGCGGCCCGTAGTCGTAGCAGCTGGCCAGCCCGCCGTAGATCTCGCTGGACTGAAATACAAAGCCACGCCTCTTGCACAGCGATACGATGTCGTCCAGCTTGGTGATTTTTGCCATATTTTGCTTTCCCTTATCCGATTGTATTCATTGTTCTGGTTCCGCGGGCAAGTCTATGCCGGACTCTGCAAGTGCTGTCCGCACTTGCTTTTGCACTTTCTGGGCGGCTTCAACTGCTTCTTGTGCTTGCCCTTTCGTCACAGTCCCATATTCACCTGGGTAACAAGTAGCAATAGCGTACTGGCTAAGTTCCTCAGCATCTCTCAGAGCTTGTGCCCAGTCTGCTTGTTTGCTGCATATTTCGAGCTATTGTGCGTGTAAAAGGGAAATCTACACCGCAACAAACCAGATAGCCTTTGAGGCACTTTTCGGCGCATTGCTGTGCGTGATATGCAATCAGCCGGTATGGACGTGTTTTCCTTCGCATCTTCAGGGCGTAGGTTGCCAGCCGTAAGTCCTCATCAGCATGGGCAAGCCATCCCCTGACCTTGTGTGCGACCTCTTCATTCGGTGCTTTCATAAAGTACCTTACCCTCTCGCCAGGCAGGGCGGGCGATAGTACCGGGTATGTGCCGGTCTCGCTCAAATTCCTCTGGCGTCAGAACGATTATATCTCTTGCCAGGTTAAGACCCCACAAGGCCCTATCCATTTCCACCATTAACTGCCGGCGTTTGCCCTCAGATCGGCAGATGACCAAGATGTCAACATCGCTACGGGCATCGGCTGTGCCTCTGGCTTGTGAGCCAAAGATGATGATTCTGTCAGGGTGAAAGGCATCAACCAATCGCTGCTTAATCGCAAGTAGCGTTTCATCGTTAATCATACAGATTCCAATTATCCAACCTCTTTGAATTATATAGAAAGAACCGCAAACTACAAGTGCGATGCAGCTTGGGCGGATAGAAGTAGGCACGGCGACTATTTGACAGTGTCGGTTCAGCCGGTTAGATTTATTGGCCGAGCCTATCTTTACCACAGAGGTGCATGAAAACAGAAATCTGCATAATCGGCGCCGGACCGGCGGGCCTGATGGCGGCAATTTTCGCTGCCCAAGCGGGGGCCCGGACAATGGTAATCGAGGCCAACGCGACCGCCGGGCGAAAACTCCTTCTGACCGGGGGCGGGCGATGCAATTTCACACACCGGGCCACAGGAAAAGAAACGGCCCGGGCGTTCGGACGAAAAGGCAAGTTTTTAAGCTACTGCCTGCACGAGTTTCCGCCGCAAGGGGTGCGTCAATTCTTCCACCGCCGCGGGTTAGAAAGCAAGGTCGACCAAGCCGGCTGCGTCTTTCCAGTCACCGACAGGGCAAGTGACGTAAGAGATATTCTGTCAGCGGAAGCCAAAAGGCTCGGCGTGCACTTTATGTTTTCAACAAAGGTCCAGAACGTCACCAAGCCCGGGCATCATTTCGCTGTCAAAACCGCCGGGCAGATAATCCAGGCTGAAAAGTTGATTATTGCCACAGGAGGCTTGAGCTACCCTGACACCGGCTCTACGGGCGACGGTTTTAGATTTGCCCAGCTCTTTGGGCACACAATTGCTGAGCCGAGACCCTCTTTGGCGCCCCTGGTGACGCGCCAAAGCTGGCCGGGCGATTTGGCCGGTACGGCGACGGAGAATGTGAAAATATCCACTTCAATAGGCAGGAAGAAAATCATCGTGACAGGGGCGATGCTTTTTACGCACGATGGCATCGGCGGACCGGCAGTGCTCCAGTTGAGCCAATTCGTGACTGATTTTTTGCCCAGCGAGAAAATCCCCCTCGAAGTTCTTGTGGATTTAGTCAGTGACATCGGCGAAGTTGAGCTTGAAAGAATGATTCTCAAACAGGTTAGCGACCATCCAAAAAAGGCCCTTGTCAGTATTTTAGCCGAATTTGTGCCGAGGCGAGTCGCGCAGGTTTTGTGTGAGCAGGTTAATCTTGCAGGTGGACTTTATGCCAATCAGTTAAGCGCAGATCTGCGAAGGAGACTGCTGCATCTTCTAAAGGCTGTGCCCTTTTCGATTGTTCGCACAAGGCCGATCGCTGAGGCGATGGTAACACGCGGCGGCGTAGATGTCGCGCAGGTGGATCCCAAGACGATGGAATCTAAGATTTGTCCGGGCTTATTTTTCGCAGGCGAAATCCTTGACGCCGACGGCCCTTGCGGCGGCTACAATCTTCAAATGTGCTGGTCGACCGGCGTTTTGGCCGGCTCATCCGCCGCCCGAAGCAAATAACCCCCAGTACAACTGGGGGCTAAATATTTATTCGCCATTTGTGTGGGAGATTTTGTTTAGCCGTCGCCGGTACGGC
>JAFNGF010000121.1 GCA_017885385.1 Planctomycetota bacterium | reverse complement strand
TGATGTGGCTCGGCGAGCAGATTGACGAATACGGCATAGGCAACGGCATCAGCTTGATAATTATGGCCGGCATAATCGCCAGAATCCCCTGGGAAATCCAGTGGCTCTGGCAAAACACCAGCCTCACAGTTGCTGCGCCGGAGGGCACGATAGGCCCGGCGAAGCTGCTGTTCCTGGCGGCAGCGTTCGTATTCGTCGTTGCCGGTGCAATACTAATAACCCAAGGCCAGCGCCGCATACCCATTCAGCAAGCCAAGCAGATGAGAGGCCGGCGAATGTACGGCGGCCAAAGACACTATCTGCCGCTGCGAGTCAATCACGGGGGCGTAATGCCGATAATTTTTGCATCCAGCTTTATGATGTTTCCACCAATAGTAATCGGTCAGCTGGCAGACAGGTTCATCACCTCGGAGATTCTCCAGACTCTGAAAGATGCCTTGGGTTACCACGGCTATACGTACAATGTCCTGTATGTGGTGCTGATATTTCTGTTCTCTTACTTCTGGGTGACCGTGCAATTTCAGCCCAAGGAGGTTGCCAAGAACCTGCGGGATTCAGGCAGCTTCGTTCCCGGTCTTCGTCCCGGGCGTAGAACCGCCGACTATCTGGAGACTGTAATGACTCGGATTACTTACTTCGGAGCAGCATTTTTGTCGGTAATTGCCGTTGTGCCGACCTTAGTCTCGGCCTCATTGGGAATTCCCTGGCAGGTAACAACATATTTGGGCGGCACAGGCTTATTGATAGTTGTCAGCGTCTCGCTGGACCTGGTGCAGAAGATCGAGGCCAACTTGCTGATGCGCAGCTATGAGGGGTTCAGTACGGCCGGCAGGATAAAAGGAGCGTATGCATGAGGATAGTCTTGCTGGGCGCCCCCGGCGCAGGCAAAGGAACCCAGTGTAAGCGTATCGTGCAGCGGTATGGGCTGCTGCATCTATCCAGCGGAGATATATTAAGGCAACAAAGAGCAGAAGGCACATCGCTGGGCAAAAAGGCGCAGAGCTATATGGATTCGGGACAGCTTGTGCCGGACCAAATTGTAGTACAGATGATGATTGACGCCGTAAAAAAAGCTCCCGCTGCCGGTTTTATACTGGACGGTTTTCCCAGGACGCTTAATCAAGCTGTCGAGCTTGATAATTCGCTGGCCCACAACGGCCAGGCTGTGGATGCGATCTTGAACCTGCAGATAGACGACCGCATGGTAGCCGAGCGAATGACAGGAAGGAGAAGCTGCCCGAAATGTGGGGCAGTGTATCATCTGAAGAGCTTGCAGCCGAAAGTTAACGGAATATGCGACCGTGACGGCACCGGATTAATTCAAAGGCCTGATGACAGTCCTGAAGTGGTGGCCAAACGCCTCAAAACCTACCATCAGCAGACTGAACCGGTTGTAGATTACTATAACAACAACGGCAGAACCGTTTTTGATGTCGACGCCAACAACGGCGCCGACAAAGTAAGCGATTTGATATTTGAGAAGCTGGACGCCATCGACAAGGCGTGATGCGATATGCAAAATACTCGGTACAGAATGAGAGATACAAAGTTGAATGGCTATAACGCTCCGCAGCCGAAGAGAAATTGAGCTAATGCGCGCCGCAGGGGCTGTCGTAGCCGACGTTCTTTCAAAACTGCAGGAGGACGCAGAGCCCGGACTAACGACCGCCCGATTGGATAAGATCGCCGCGCAGATGGCCGCGGATGCCGGCGCTCAAGCCCTGTTTAAGGGTGTACGCAGCCCGCACGCAAGGGCGCCGTTCCCAGGAGCGATTTGCACATCCATAAACGAGCAGGTCGTCCATGGGATTCCTTCGGAGAGCACTAAACTTAAACAAGGCGATATATTGAGTATTGATTTTGGAGCTATACTCCAAGGCTATTGTGCAGATGCTACCGTCACAATTGGTATAGGCGACATTTCGCACGACAACCGCAGGCTCATAGAGGTAACAAAACAGGTTCTGGATATAGCGATAGCAAAGGCTAAACCGGCCGTTAAATGGAGCGAAATTGCGGCACAAATGCAGCATTGTGCCGAGTCGGCCGGGTTCTCGGTAGTAAGAGAATTTGTTGGGCACGGAATCGGCAGAAAAATGCACGAAGAACCGAGAGTGCCCAACTTCGTAAGCGACGAATTGCTGAGCAATGACATTGTCTTGACCGAAGGGATGATTTTGGCCGTTGAGCCGATGATTAATGCCGGCAGCAGTGCGGTCCGCACGCTCAAGAACGGCTGGACTGTAGTAACAAAGGACGGCAAATGCTCGGCTCATTTCGAACATACGATCGCAATAGTGGAAAATGGTTGTGAGGTGCTGACCAAAATAGCCGGAAGCTGCGAATTCTCGAGCCGGAGCCTTTCAGATTCATAGTTATTGCTTCGGAGATATTTATGGCAAAGAAGGACACCATTAGGCTGCAAGCCAAGGTAACCGAAGCTTTGCCAAACGCGATGTTTAGAGTTGAGCTGGAGAACGGTCATAAGATCTTGGCCCATGTTTCGGGCAAGATGCGCATGAATTTTATCCGAATTCTGCCGGGCGATACGGTGACCGTGGAAATGTCACCTTACGACTTAAACAGAGGCCGAATCGTTCTGCGGCATTAGCTTACAAGCTGTGCAATAGCTCGATACCGGCAGTAACATGACGACCGCAGCTATGCAAGTTAGGCAGGAAAAATGAAAGTCAGAAGTTCTGTAAAGCGTATCTGTGAGAATTGCAAGATTGTCCGTCGCAGGGGCGTTGTCAGAGTGATCTGCACAAACCCGCGGCATAAACAGCGTCAAGGTTAGCCCGCAATGGATTGTAAACGGCTGGTCCAAGCTGAGATGTAAACAGGAGCTAATATGCCGAGAATAGTTGGTACTGATATCCCCAATGAAAAAATAATATGGATTTCTTTGACCTACATTCCCGGTATAGGCAGATATACCTCCAGGCAGATCCTGAAGGAAGCCGGCATCCAGGAAGATACAAAGGCCGGCAAGCTCAGTGAAGATGAGCTGAGCCGGATAACTCAAATTATAGACCGTAATTACATCGTGGGCGGCCAGCTCCGCAGACAGGTCGCGCAGAATATTGCCCGCCTGCGGGATATAAACTGCTACCGGGGCATTCGTCACAGAAGAGGCTTGCCCGTTCGCGGGCAGCACACTCAAAGCAACGCACGCACCCGGAAAGGCCCGCGAAAGACCGTTGCAGGCAAGAAGGGTGTAAAGGAAAAACATGGATGACCAAGCTGCTCGCCCTCGAAGTGAGCCTGGTCGCAGAGGTAAGAAAATCGTTATTCACGACGGGTTATAACTTGCACGCGAGAAGAGACAGATAATGGCAAAAGGTGCGAAAAGAAAAGTCAGAAAGAACATAGTTCGAGCTATTGTGCACATAAAGGCAACGTTTAACAACACGTTGATTACGATTACGGACCCGGACGGTGACACAATTTGCTCCAGCTCGGCGGGTTGTGTCGGATTCAAGGGCTCTCGCAAAAGTACACCGTTCGCAGCGCAACAGGCAGCACAAAGCTGCGCCAATTCGGCCATGCGTAACGGCGTGCGTGAGGTTGAAATCAAGGTCAAGGGCCCCGGGGCTGGCCGTGAGTCCGCCATCTCAGCGCTGCAACAGGTAGGATTGCGCATCGCTTCCATAGAAGATGTCACACCTATACCGCATAATGGCTGCAGAGCACCAAAGCGAAGACGAGTATAGAATGACAGTCAACCGGAAACTGTTTGGAGAAGAATAAGAATGGGACGCTACCTCGGGCCATCCTGCAAAATTTGTCGCCGGGAAGGAATGAAACTGCTTCTCAAGGGCCTCAAGTGCGAAACAGCCAAATGCCAGATCGAAAAGAGACAGCGAAATCTGGCTCCTGGTATGCACGGCTGGCGCAGAAGCAGAGGAAGTGAATACGGTGTTCGGCTGCGGGAAAAGCAGAAAGTCAAGAGATACTACGGACTTCTGGAGCGACAGTTCATGAGGTGTTTCCATACAGCCCAGCGAACAAAAGGCAACACCGGCGCAACCTTGCTGCAACTGTTGGAAAGGCGTTTAGATAACGTAGTATATAAATTGAATTTCGCACCGTCACGCAAGGCTGCCCGACAATTGATTGTCCACGGTCATATACATGTTAATGGGACCAAGGTTAACGTCGGCGATTATACAATAGGAGTCGGCGACAAAATCGCTGTGAAAAACTCCGAAAAAAGCAGCAAAAAGGTAAAGCAGCAGCTGGAGAGCAATCCAAACTTTACGACGCAGAACTGGCTGCAGCTGGACCGTGAAAAACTGGAGGCTACCATTGTAGCGCTACCCAGCCGAGAGGATGTGCAGATCCCGGTGGAGACGCAGCTGGTCATAGAGCTGTGCTCGAGATAGCGCGGCAGCATTGTAGTATGAAAAACTAAAAACGACAGAAAAAGGCAGTAATTCAAAAACAAGCGAAGAAAAAGTCTGGTTTGGGCCTGGCATTTTGATATTTAGGTTTTGATCGGAGCCGGTATGCGAATTACATGGCGTGGTATAGAGTTGCCCGCCCGTGTTGAACGGGACAACCGGGTATCAACCGACAAATACGGGCGATTTTTTATCGAGCCGTTCGAGCGAGGCTTCGGCACCACCATTGGCAACAGCCTCAGACGCGTATTGCTTTCCTCATTGGAGGGTAGCGCCGTAACGTCAATCAAAATAGCCGGCGTCGACCATGAATTCACCTCAATAAGCGGCGTAATGGAGGATGTCACCGATATTGTTTTGAATGTCAAAAGCCTTGTCATTCGGCTTCAGAGCGGCGGGGCCAAAACAATGAAGGTCTCGGCAAACAAAGCCGGCGCCGTAAAGGCCGCCGACATCGTCGCCGACCCCGCCATAGAAGTTATAAATAAAGGCCTCGTCTTGGCCACCCTGACTGAAAACGTTAAGTTCGAAATGGAGATGGTGGTCGAAAACGGCCGTGGTTATGTGCCGGCATCGGAACGAATTGCCGACGCAGACAGATTCGACCAGGAGATCGGAAGGATACTGCTTGACGCCGTCTACTCGCCGGTCACCAGAGTTCGCTACACAACCGAAAATACCCGAGTAGGCCAGCGAACCAACTACGATAAGCTGATTTTGGAAATCTGGACCAATGGAACGGTCACACCCGAAATGGCCCTCGTAGAGGCTGCTAAGATATTGCGAAAACACATCAATCCGTTCGTACAGTATTTCGAGATTGGAGAACAGACTGTCGTCGGGCAGATTGCCGAGAAAACGCTGGAAGAAGAAGCGGTTGACGTAGAATTGACCAGAAAACTAAGTGTGCCCGTTCAGGAATTAGAGCTGTCGGTCAGGGCGAGCAACTGCCTTGAAGCGGCGAAGATCGAAACTGTCGGCCAGCTAGCCCAAAAGACAGACGCTGACCTGCTGGCGATTCGCAGCTTAGGCAAAACAAGTCTACGGGAAATCAAAAGAAAGCTCGCCGACATAGGTTTGTCGTTGGGGATGAGCGTACCGGCAGAAAGTAGTCAATAAACCGACGGTGAAACCGCCGGCTAAATCCGCCGTACGTCTGGCGGAGAAATATTCAGCCCCGCGTTTTACACGGGGTATTAACTCATTGAACGCCGATAGACCGGGAAACCAAGCGTATGCGTCACAGAGTGGCAGGACGTAAGTTAAGTAGAACCAGTGAGCACCGACTAGCTTTGCGGCGAAATCTGGTCTCTTCGCTGATTGAGCATGAAACGATTTCAACAACCATCGAAAAGGCCAAAGAGGTCAAGGCCTTTGCCGAAAAGATGATTACGCTGGCCAAGCAAGGCACATTGTCGGCCAGAAGACGGGCCATCGCTCGGCTCTGTAATCGTGACATCATAAATTACGAGGATGGCAAAGCCGTCAAGAAGGGCACCATAATTGGAAAGCTTTTTAGCGAGCTTGGCCCCCGATACCTTGACAGGGCCGGCGGGTACACAAGGATCATCCGTCTGTCGTTGAGAAGATTGGGCGATAACGGTCAGCTTGTGCTGCTGCAGCTGATAGGCCCGGATGAGAAACCCAAAAAAGAAACTAAAGCCGCTGCAAAAAAACACGGACGTAAGAAAACGAAAAAGGCCGTCCAGGCTGAAGAAGCCGCTCCGGCCAAAGAGCCTGAGCAGGGCGAACAACCCGTTGAGCCTGTAGACAAAGCTAAGATAGATAAATAAACCGACGAACCCTGCCGGCAAGAAAAACATAGGTCGTCGAGTCGGAAGGTCACAATGAGTGTAAAGGACTGCGTCTTCTGCAAAATAGTAACCGGGCAAATTCCAGTTACAAAGGTCTTCGAGGATGACGTCGTCCTTGCTTTTCTGGATATCGGTCCAATAAGCGATGGTCATACTCTGGTGGTTCCAAAGCAGCACTTTGAAAAGCTGCACGATTGTGACGCCGGACTTTTGAGTCAGGTTGGCTCACGCCTCGGTAAAATCGCCGGTGCGGTAGCGGCGGGGATGAGTTGTGACGGCTATAATGTGCTGTGCAATAATGGTCGAGCGGCCGGGCAGCTTGTTGAGCATCTGCATTTTCATATAATACCACGTAACCTGGGCGACGGTATTTTTGAGCGTTGGCCTGCTTATAAGTATAAGCAAGGATTGATCGAGACGATTGCCGCTAAAATTCGCAAAAAATTCTGATCTTGACTTAGCAGCCTTGATAAAAACTGGTTTTTGGCTATATTATAGTTTAGAGCATCTGACAGAATGAATAGTGCATTATGCTGTTTGTCGCTGCCGCACAGGCGGGAGTCCACAGAAACCATAAGATACCGGATTTCCGCTTCGGCGGGAATGACAGTTGCAGAGTGTCTTTCATTCCGTCAGGACCGGCAAGTCCGGTCCCGTCAGGCCTTCAAGTCCCCGTCATCTGGCAGGCCTGCCGAATGATGGGCCGGATCTGAGGGTTTGTTAGAGTTTCTTAGTAGGTTGATGATCGCGGGGTAGAGCAGCCTGGTAGCTCGTCGGGCCCATAACCCGGAGGTCGCAGGTTCGAATCCTGCCCCCGCTATTGGGACCTGGAGATAAATCCAGGTCCTTTTTTCTGCGCGAACGTAGTTTCTTCCTTGGGCTTCTCATTTGGCCACGCCTATTGGTCCGTCGAGCTGAAATAAACTGCTTTTCTGTTACACTTGCCGCAAACAAAAGGCTTTTTTCCCAACGATTGCCCAGGGTCGTGCCGTGTTAGAGTGACAGGAAAATCGTCTTCTCAGCCAGCCGACGCCCAGCATTTCCTCTTGACGTACCCAAGCGGAGCAGGAAGATTGCAGACTATCTGGTTTTCTCTTTCTTTAGCTCTTTTATCTGGATACTCTGTGAGAGCAGAAAGAGCAGGAATAGGCATAGCAAGCGAGGAGGCGGGATTGTGATCCCATCAAAAGGCAAGAGCGTTTGCCGAGGACCCAGCGTATACTGGGATTCCGATCATGAACTTTCACGGTGCGTAGTGGGCCGTCACCGTGATTTTGAGCGAAAAATGAATTTCTTCACACGTGTACGCGCGTGCGCGCGGGGATACTCGCCTGTTTTTTCCCCAGCGCAACACGTCTCATTTTCTGCTCTCAACTGTGAACACCTTGATTTCAAGTTGATTATCCGACTCTAAAAGTGTATAATACTATTGTCCTCACTTAGCGTGCGTGGGTGGAAGGCGTGGTGGGACAGCGGTGGATATCCCCACTGAGCACTCGCGCATAAACACGGGAACCCTGCTACCGGCCGCTGCTGGAGGGGTGATAGGATGAAGATGACACGATCACTGGTAGCTTCGGCTCTGTTGGTGGGCTGGGCAGTTTGGCCAAGCGTCGCCGGGCAGACCGCAGCAGATGCTACGAGCGATCTCGCTAACAGATACGCCGAGAGCGACACTGGCTTCGATAATCGCACAGCGCCGCTTGATTACCTCGACCTCGACGGGTTGGTCAGTGACTGGCTGTGGACCGGGCGGCCGGGTGGCTGCGATGCGGACCTCAGCTTCGATGGTATTGTGGACTTCCTGGATTTTACGATCTTTGCCTCGCGATGGTCGGATAGAGAAAAGTCTGTTGCGATTATTGTCGATTCGGGCACGTACGCCGGCGCGGCGAGCGAAATCGACAGGCTGGCAGCAGACATTACTAATGACCTGGACGTCGATGTGTTCATTTGTCCGAATGAATGGCGCGACGCCGCCGACGTCAAGGATCTGCTCACGGAAAGATACGCTCGAAGCGGTTTGATGGGGGCGATTCTCATAGGAGACATTCCGACAGCCTATTTTGAGTTTCGCGATGCGGGCGAGACGCCTACCGACTGGTACTATCAGGACTTAAGCGATAAGTTCGTCGATTCGGACGGTGACGGCAAGTTCGAGCAGGAGTATTACAGTCTGGAAACGGATGTCACGATGAGGGACATCTGGATCGGAAGGATAAAACCCCCGGTGAGCGGAGGGGAAGGCATAATGCTTTTGAAGCAGTATCTTGACAGCAATCACCGATACAGAACGGGTAAGCTCACGTACCGCAGACGGATGCTGTATTTCGGCTCTATCGCCATCAACCAGAACGGAATGAGCAAAACGGACTACGACCATCTCGTCGGGCAGATTGACGATTATACGGGTCTTTACGAGTCGGACGAAGATGTGAATTCCATTTATGACGGCGATCTGGAGGCGCAGAAGCAGGCCTACCTTACGGAACTGTCGCGGGATTATGAATTTGTCTTCGTGAACATTCACGGCAGCGCGACGAGTCAGTGGCTGGGCGGCTCAACCAGCGTTTACCCCAGTGAGGTGATACGTGCACAGCCCAAAACGCTGTTCACTGTTATGGCATCCTGTTCCAATGGCGATTTCACCAGCGACTATTACCTGGCGGGCTGGCACCTTTTCAGCGGCGGCAGCTTAGTGGTTATGGCCAATAGCACGGTGGCGATGGGCGTCGGCGCCACGTCGGTCGAGTTTCTCAAAGACTACATCCCGTTGGGGCTGGGGGTGACATTTGGCCAGATGTACAAGAATGATCTATCGTCGCTGCCGACTCATCTATTCGGCGACCCGACGCTGACACTCAGGCCAAAACCGACCGGGGATGTGCCCAGGTTAGACTTGGACACGTCACACCTAGATTTTGGCAGTGTCGCAAGCGGGACAAAACCTCGCAGAGCCATCGTTTTCAATAACGCCGGAAGTAGCGAGTTGAAGGTAAGCTTCAAGAAGGGACGATTCTCGGTCGATGGTGAGATGGTCAATCCTGGATACTGGGATATGTTCTACTATGAACATCCGGACACGGGATCTCTGTTCAGGGATTTCGAGGTTCCCGCCGGCAGCTCTAAGATAGTCCCATTTGTCTTCTATCCGAGGTCGGATGGACCTGTAGGCAGGTATTCGATGATTATCCTGTTGCAAACGAACGCGCCAGAGTCTCCGTATGTAAGAATTAGTCTTTCGGGTAGCGCGTACGCCCAGGAATAGGTGGAATAGAGTATAGTATTACACACAATAGACTTGCAACGACTTTAGAAGTCAAGGTTGTACGAGTGGAGATTTGGGAGAACTAATTATTGTGCCTACGGCATCATAGCAACGTCAGGGTGGTCCACCCCAAGGCACTTCTCTTGCCCTTCAAGCCAAGGTCGCAGGTATGAAACCATCCCCCGCTATTAGCCCCTGGAGACAAAATCTAGACCCCTTTTGCAGCCATTTCCATGCGGGTGAGAAATCATAGTTTCATGAGGGGCTGCATGGGGGTATGATTCTTTCCGTCGTGGGGACCGAAATGAGTGTTGAGGCAGCCGGGATCGTACGCCAGGCTGCCCTCTAACGCTATGGCTAAGAGGCTGACAAAGGAGCGCAGCGGATTTGCCAGTCCTTCTTCAGCCGAATGTTAGCTGATATTATGCGCATCATCGTGATGCACGGTGCCGGATGCCGCTGGAGCGCAGAGATGACTACGGCGATTCATCTTGGTCTGCTGATGCACTTGTTCGTGGTGGGCCCGCAACTCGGCCCCGGGGAGTATATCCGCATCGAGCGGCTCTCCCCGCGCGTGGTCCTGGCCTACTGGCCGGGGATCGACCGGCGATGCAATCTCACGGCGATCCAATCGCAGAAGGGCCTGGTGATCATCGATACGGAGGTCTCGCCGGGGGTCATGGCCCCGATCAAGGAGAAAATCGAGCAGGCGTTTCACCGCCGCGACTGGGCATACGTCATCAATACGCACGCCCATGACAACCATTGTAGCGGCAACTGCCTGTTCAAAGGCGCGGTGATCGTCGGACACAATAACCTGCCCGAGGACATGCAGTGGCTGATTCGCAGACAGACGGAGCCGGACTGGAAACGCCGAGAGCTGGACCATGTGGCCTCGATCCTTCGCAACCTGCGGGCCGCCCTGCCTCAGTCTGCGGGAAACCGCATGTACACCAGGCTGATCCGCAGCGACATCACATTCTACGAGCTGTTTGTGAAGGACCTGGAAGAGGGCTACGAAGTCGTCAAGCCGTCGCTCATGTTTGCCGACAGACACACGCTGGATTTGGGCGACCTCACGCTGGAACTGATCTTCTTCGGCAAGGGCCACAGCCTGTGCGACACTCTCGTTTACATTCCGCAGGAGAGAGTGCTGGTCACCGGCGCCATCGCCTATCAACGCGGCCAACTGCCCGAGATCGGCGAACAGTCGCAATTGCAGGACGTGCATCGCTTCCTCGCCGTGCTGGACAGCCTCCTCGGCAACTGCGTAAAGATCGACCACGTAATCCCGTCACATAGTGCACCTCTGCAGCGCAGCGATCTACCCCCCATCCGGGACTACTACCAGAGAATGCTCACGGAAGTCCAGGCGGCCCGGCAGCAGGGCCTGACCCTGGAACAGACATTAGCGAGACTGGCCGTACGGACGAAATTCCCCGCCTTCCGCGATCCGCCGCCCGGTCACTGGGGCTACGGCATGCAAGAACGCAACGTGAAAAACCTCTGGCGCATCCTCAGTGAGGAGCAGCCGCAGCCGCAACCACAGAACGTACAGCACTGATACAATCCCGCGAGCGAGTTCCGCCATTAAGGACTCTTTGTTTGTCCATCTTGCGCCTCTAATGCCAATTCGCCTGTTGGCGAGAGAATCAGGGGCTCTCGCTCTATCCTGGGCGAGAGGGATCGGGGCAGGCTGGTTTACAAGGGCAAGGTCGGCAGACGGTCTTTGGGGCCGTGCGGCTTGACATTCATTTGGCATTTCTCCTTTTTTTACAGGAGTATGCCAGATTAGCCGGTTTCGCGCCACCCCATTTTAACATGCGCGCGAGATTTTTTCATAATACGTATAACTTCTTGCTAACAAAGGAGTTATCTCTTTTTTTATATGCTCGATTTTGCCCGTTATGAACCTCCGACTACCGCGCTATGAACCCTGTTTTCAGAGGGTATAAAACGAGGTGGTCGGATGTTCGAAGCCATCCCCCGCTATTAACCCCTGGAGATAAACCCAGGTCTTTTTCTGTTTGCCACGCGATACCGTTTAAGGCGAGCAAGACCGTGTGAAGAAAACCAGGCCCCTCTCCACAATTCTCGTTGTTACACTAACGACATTTTCTGCTCCTCCAAGGAATGAAGTTATCCAATACCGGTGCGGCTGTCACCCGACCGCAGGGCAAATTTCCACGGCAAGCGGAACAACCTCTGGGGGGAGGTAAAGCACTTTAGACCTCTTATGGCGTAAGTAGTAGTATTTGGGGGAATAGCAAAAACGTCGTAAGCAAATTTCAAATCAGGTCGTGGATGTGTACTAATCCGTTTCTTTTAGTTTTAGGTCAGGTTTACCCCCAACAAGGCGTCTCATTTCCATCTTCGTCGCCCACGCGTGAGCATCCAGGCCATTATGGGTTGGGAGACTGGACCCCTTCGGTCTTTTTTTGTTACTCGACCCTTTCACTTTGCACCCTCTTTTTCTCTTTTTATCGGCCACGGAGTTTACCCTGAGCTCAGTCGAAGGGTCCTCTCTCTTTACGTTGGTATGGGGCGAAAGTGACTTCCGCGGTCTAGTGCTGTGGATACCTGTTGTACATCAAGAACCTATGAGTTTAGATCGATATTGTACGGCCTTATAATAGTTGTGTGCGTTCAGGCAGCGTAAAACTACCTAATTCGAATTGTCTGACCCCTGCGCCGAGCCCGGTCGAGGGGTCTGCTCCCGTCGCAGGCAGATTCCTCGGCTTCGCTCGGAACAAGTGTTTGCCTTCTTCCACCTTTACGAGTTACACATCCGCGATTTGATAACGAGCTTCTTGCACAAACGTGGAAGAGTCTCCGCCTTGAAACTGCCCGTTAAGGCGCTTGACCATTCTCAAAAAGTCTGACCTATGGCCGGCCTTTTCTGCAGCAAAAATTAACGCTGAAAGATCTTTGGGCAGGCATTTCCCGGCGAATCCGGGACTGCTGGGAAACACAAGCGTATGATCCCTGGATATTCTTGGGTCGGCAAGCCATATCTCACGCAGCTCATGGTATTCGACCCCAAACGCCTTGGCTATGCGATAGAGCTCGTTACAGAAAACCACCTTGGTCGCAAAAAAGCAGTTGCTCATGTATTTGGCTAATTCGGCGGTAGTTGAATCTGTAAAGTATATTCTAACTGATGGTCCGTATATCTGGCCATAAACCTCTGCCACTTCTGCTGTATCTTTTTTTGGTCCGCCCAGTATCGTAAAAGGAATGTTTTTTGCATCCCTGTAAGGGTGCCACGGTGTCTCGCCCAGATACTCCGGATTAAACACGATTCGCTTATTGTAGTTCCTACCAAGCCTTTTGCAGGTACCCGGCGGAACTGTAGACCTTATGACAATGATTGAGGTTTCAATCCATTCTACGGAATCCTCAACAATAGAAATATCACACGATCCATCCGAAGCAGCGGGCGTGGGAACACAAACAAATGTGATGTCGCACTGGTTGACCTCTTGCTTATCGTGCGGCATGCCAGGCGCAGTGTCATAAACCACGGCATCAGGTAACAACGATTTCATCGATTTGCCTACAGCTCCGAAGCCAACGATCGCAAATCGCAAAGACATTTTGGATACCTCCAGATTATCATTACCCGCAAATTTAACACCTTAATCGTCACGAGACTATACTTTACAATAATTCGGACTGCACCACAACAATCATCGTCAAAGCCCGGCGCCGATAGCCAATATGCTACAGATCGTTCCTTAAAATAAGCTGAAGACTTGAGCAAGAAATCATGGTTTATGAAAAAACTATTTCACGCGGTGGTAGCATCCAGTACAATAGAGTGGCTGGAATTACGGGAAAAAACAGAAAATATGGTGATTAGAAGGTGCGCACTATACGGCCATGCGTGTGCTTATCATTGAGGATGAGATCAAATTAGCTCGTAACATAGCCAGAGTGCTGGACGAGGAATACTCCTGGGCTGTTGACATTTCCCCCGATGGCGAAGATGGTCGGCATATGGCTATGACAAATCCCTATGATCTGATTATCCTTGACTTGGGACTTCCCAAAATCAGCGGTTTTGAGATTCTCCAAGACCTTAGAAAAAATGACATGGCTGTTCCAGTACTAATCTTGACGGCCCGTGATACTACCAGTGATGTCGTTCAAGGGCTTGAAACGGGTAGCGATGATTATATGGTCAAACCATTTGATATGAGGGAGCTAATTGCCCGTTGTAAAGCGTTGGTGCGCCGTTCGTATGGCCGGCCTGCTCCCATAATACGAATCGCAGATGTGAGCATAAACACTGCCAAGCATCAGGTAACGGTCCGCGGCAGGTCCGTGCGGCTATCTGCAATGGAATACCGCCTTTTGGAGTACCTCGCAATGCGAGCCGGAGAGGTAGTTTCCAAAGCTGACATCGTAGAACATCTGTATGATTTCGGTTCAGACAACTTCTCGAACGTCGTGGAGGTATATATCTGCTCCTTACGAAGGAAACTTGGTTCGGGGTCAAAAGGCGAACTGATTCATACCTTTCGAAACCAGGGTTATTTACTCGGAGAACTGCCCA
>JAFNGF010000120.1 GCA_017885385.1 Planctomycetota bacterium | reverse complement strand
TGGTTAGTTTAAGAGTTTGAGTAATCAGATAATCGCGGTTTTGTGGCGGTGGCTGTGGCATTCAATGTTCACCGCTACCGGCAGTGACGCGATGTGGCACGGGGCGGTTTCCACCAACACCGCCAGCGCGGTGGTATCACCGCCGAGACCTTGCGGCCCCAGACCCAGCGAGTTAATCCGGCAAAGTAAATCCGCCTCAAGTCGGGCGTAAAATTCATCGCTATTCGGCTGTCGCAAATCACGCAGCAGCGCTTTTTTACTCAATAGACAGCTTAACTCAAAATCGCCGCCAATTCCTACTCCAACAATAAAAGGCGGGCAGGCGTCGGCGCCGGCTGCTCGAACAACATCGACAATCCACTCGATAATCTCGTTTCTTTCTGCCGTGGGTCTGAACATCCTGAACTGGCTCTTGTTCTCACATCCGCCGCCCTTAGCCATAACGGTAAGCTTCAATCTGTCGCCTGGCACAATCGTGTGATGAATTATCGCAGGAGAATTAGAGCCTGTGTTCGTGCGATTGTTCAAAGGGTCGGCGACAACGCTCTTTCGCAGGTATCCTTTTTCGTAACCCGCTTTAACGCCGGCATCGATGGCATCGAACAAACCTGCGGTGAAACCGCAGGCTAAATATTTAGCCCCGCAATTTATTGCGGGGTTCTTGACCGCAACGTCGGCGCCCTGTTCTACAAAGACGACCGCCAGACCGGTATCCTGACATAAAGGGATTTTTTCCGCTGCTGCGATGCGGGCGTTTTCGATGAGCTGCTTCAAGATTTCTGCTGCCCGCGGGCNNGGATTCTTTTTGCGCCGCGCTCTCAATCGCAGCTAAGACATCATCCGGCAGATAATAGCACGCCGCTATGCAGAGTGACTCGACCGTTTCGGCGATCTTCTCAAATTTAATATATCGCACAACTGGTACTCGATAGTCGACCGGCATCCGGGACCGGGCATCCAACTGACAGTCATAGATTGAATTCGAACGTCTTGTACGTTGTATTGCCGAGGTCATCCTGGACTTTAACTGCCAGTATATGTTCGCCGGGCTTCAGATCTTCGATAACAATCGTAAACTTCTCATCCGTGGTGTCATAGACCAGGTCGTCCGGCACCGTCCCCTTCCACTCGGCGTTGCTGTCAACGGTATATTGCATTTGACCAATCGCGCTTAATTGGTCGGACACCTGCAGCCTGAGCGTGACAAATTTCTTGCCGTTCTCGGCGTCGATCTTCTGCTCAACGGTTTTAATTTCAGGCCCTGTGTTGTCGACCACTACAGGATCGCTTATCCTGCTGCCTGTCAGTTTGGTCGTGGTAGTATTACTTCTGGCGTCGCTTGCGGTCGCTCTAACTTCGTACCTGCCATCTTCAACGGTCTTCCCGTCCCATTCGTGGTCTTCCTTTTCGATGTCGTCTTCCAGTTCGATCCAGTTTATCCTGCCGACCTTCCTGAAGTCTATCTTGTAAGTCAGCTTGTCGCCGTTGTCATCTTCGGCCTTATAGCTGATCTTGAACACGCCTGTTTTGCCGGGCGCCTCGACTCGATTGACGCTGACCGATTTGATCTTCGGCGCCAAATTCGGCACTGCGCTGGCAACGGCAATTTCCCTGATGACGGGACTTGTCCGACCCTGTTCGCTTTGTAAAACAAGCTTGTATTGGCAAAATCTGCCGAGCGGGCAGCGAAGTTGTATCGGCTCTGTCACCTCCACCAGGTCGGTCCAGTTTGAAAAGGTCGGATCGTTGACGTCCTTGACGTTTCCACTTCGGGAAGCAACCATAACCTTACATCCTCGCGGCATGTCCGCTTCAATTTGCAGCTTGCCCCACTTGGCGGGCTGACCGGCGTCGATAAGGTCAGAGGTGTACGTGCCCTCGGAAGCAAAAGGCTTGCCTAACCTCATCAACTTCGCGGGGTTTGCCGTACCGAGGTACAGATCGTTTCCAGCTACAGCCACCGCAGTTATCTGTGACGCTTGCTCATCCTTATAGATAATCGCTTCCTGCTCCGAGACCGGATCGACGGCAAATAGCTGCCCATCGTTTCCGGCCCCCACGAGCAGCTTTCCATCCTGCTCGGCAAGGCAGAAAAGAACCGCAGTTTCACTGAATATATCGGTTACGAAACCATCCTTGGTTATCTTATATACACAACTTGCTTGACTGGGCCTGGCCGGCTTAGCAACCGGCGTTGGTCTTGCAGCCGAAGCGGCGTCGTCCCCTCTTTTGGTATTTGCAATTTGCAGCTTGAGTCCGCCGTCACTGGCACTTTCCGGCTTCTGCGAGGGCACCTCAGGCCGACCCGCCATCGGCAGCTGCGAAGCGAACCTCTCGGCAGAGTCAACAATTCTGGCCGACGTGGCAGCCGCATACAAATCGCCCTGCCCGGAAATAAGGCCCGCTGCAAGTAATAGGGCAGTAACTTCGGGTTGGTCGCTATCGTACAAGACGGTTGCTGTTTTTGTGCGCGGGTCTATTTTGTATACCAATCCTCGCTCGTCACTTCCTGCGTAGACAAAGCCGTCCGATCCAACCGACAGCGAGAGTATGTTGTTATCAAGGCAGTCGTAGAGGAGCTTTGCTTCACGGCCTTGCGGGTCCAGCTGATAGACTTTGCCCTGCGGTCCTGTGCCCAGGAAAATATTGCCTGTGCTATCGGTGACTATAGCAAAGATGTATTTGGCGTCATTAGGCTCAAAAATCGTTTCTCCGTCACCACTGGGATTGACGGTGCCTGATTCGGCCTGGAACCGGCAGAGCTTGCATTTTTCGCCGCTTATACCCGCCAACAGCCTGCCGGCCGCATCCAGCGCCATCGCAAAAATATGCTCATTCGATAGATGCCGCTCTGTTGCGACGGTTTCACCGGGCGGCTTGTTCGGGTCGTTCGGNNCCGTTGGGACTGGTGCCCAGGTAAACCGTCTCAGCAGCTGCCACGATACTATTTATCGACCAGACGTCCTTGAACTCCTTGACCAGCACTTCGGCTGCCCGGCCGAGCTGGAGCGTCCCTCTGGAATCGATGACAACATCTTTAGCTTCGCCTTTTTGCAAATCACCCCTTCCGGCGTGGCGGGTAATTTTGCTGGTTACCGCCCAGCTCCGGCTTGCCGGTGAAATCAACAGAAAGCAGACCAATGCTGCAACAATCAATCTACCAGGTAAGACCCTAGTTCTGTGAAATTTATCTGCCATTACAGCCCCTCAAAATTCGAAAGGAATTTAACAACCGTTCAAAGACTAAACTGTTGAATTTTGTCATCGCGAGCGAGGCAGAGCCGAGCGCGGCAATCTCTGGGCTTCGAAAGCTTGAGATTGCTTCGGCCTAAAGGCCTCGCAATGACACAAACTTTATGCTCTACCTGTGAACGGTTATGTTTGCTCTTTCTGATTCTATTTCTCCACGGTTATGGACATAGCCTCTCTATCAATAATGACTGTGTCGGTGTCTAAATTTTTCTCGAGCCAACGTGGATACGGCTGAGCATTAAGTGTCCTGGTGGCATCCTGCAAGATAAGCGCCTTTGTCGCCGGCAAATCAGGAAGCTCCGCCCCTTGCAGCGCCACGCCCCTGGGCGGCAAAAGCAAAAGGCAATACAATCTGTCACGCTCAATTCCCAAAACGTCGTTCAGCGCCTCGATCAGGCCGGACATATTCTGGGCGATAAATCTATACGGGACAGCTTTGCGAAGGAACTGCTCGTAACCATAAGAGCCGCACACCATCAGCTCATATCTGCCGGGCCTAGCCTGCTCGGGAACCTTCAAGATAAACTCGTACTTTTTCTTCTCCGCCAGAAAGGATTCCACAACTACGGCGACGCGGATCTGCTGGCCGGCTTTAACTTTGGAATCGGACAATTCCACCGACCATATATGAGAGACGCTGTTCTTCGGCTCTACACGAACATCAAAATCTATCGATTTTATATCGACTTTCTTATACGGGTTATCCATCAACATCGCCACCGAGCCGATGCTATCGGTTATAATCTCGGCCAGGCCCCGGCCGGCCGAGACATTCTTGAAGCTGACGGATTCGGCGCCGTCTATGCCGATAGCCACCTTGTATTCAATCGTGTGCTCCGGCGGAAGATCGCCCAGGCAAAGCACCGCGCTGGCTACAGCCGATTGAAGTGCAATCGGCGTAAGTATCTGATTGTCGGCAGCTTGACAGTTGTACACCCGTACTTTAGTGTCATTGTAACGCTCTATCCTTATTGTCAGCGGTATCATCCGGGCCTTTGCGCCGATTCGCCCGACGATCGCCTTAGACTCATCGCTCGTCAGCGCTCCGACTACATTCAGCACACTGCCAAGCTTAAAAGAAAGAGCCAGGCTGGATACCACAGTGTGAACTTGGGCCGTAGCCATCGGCAGGTCCACAGGGCCGTAACCAAGAAAGCTGTGCCCAAAACCGTAGACCTTGTCATCCACCACTTCGGTCACTGTGCCCAGCACTTCCATTGTTATATCACCGGTTAGGATCGGCACAGCCAGCGGTGCTCCGGGCGCTAATTGCACATCCTTATCGGCTGTTTCTTGCGGTGCGGCCCCGCCGACAGCGGGAACAACCATAAGTCCAAAACGCTCAAGCGAGGCTGCCAATTGCTTACAAGCTGAACCCGGCAGACCGGAGGCAATTAACGGGCACGGCAAAGTGGTCAGACCGGTCAGGCTTCTACCTGCCGAAGACCGGCCGGCGGTAATCTGTTCGGTAATCGCAGCCAGGTCAATCGGCTTGGAAAAATCAAACGCAAACCCTTGCCCGGTCGTGCGCTGCTGCGACCCCCGATCCAGTCGGGGGCTGCCCTGACCTACCTTGAGCATCTCCTCAATCGGCGTCACGCCGAAAAGCGGGTCCTTACTGAAAGAACCACCAGGAACGTAAGCTATCGCGCCGGCCAGCCGTCCCTCGATGTAAACCGGCGAACCGCTGCAGCCGGCTATCGGGCCGCTGTGAATAAAACGCTCGTCGGTGCACTTAACCAAAATCCAGTCCATGCCCGGCTCAACCTTACGCACCACGCTTAGAACATCCAGGTTGAATTTTTCAATCTCGGTACCCTTTAAGCACGTAAGGCAATACGCGGCCATCCCGGGCCGAACCTCATCAATGCTCATATATTTGGCCGGGTCCCACTTTGGCTGTCCTGCCGGACAATTGAAAATTGAAAATTGAAAATTGAAAATTGTCAATAAAAACAGAAAAGTCCTGTTTTTTGCCCTTATATTGAACATTTATGCCCTTTCAATCGACTGCGAGCCGAAATTGTAACTATCGGATAGCTCTGTTGCAAGACAAAAGAAATGCTGCTATACTGGTAACCGGTTAGTGGTAACTATTTGCGATCTTGTTTAGCCACCGGACCTGTGCCGGGGGCAGGCGCTGCCCATATCCTTCGACTTTGCTCAGGACAAGGGTGGCAGGGCTAATTAGAAACGGAGACAAAAATGAAAGCCGACCACCGGCACGACCTGAAGACCAACGAATTGGCTGAGTGGATAGCCAACCTGCCAGACTGGGCCAAGGAAAACCGCACCATGATTATCGGCGTAACCGCAGTAATTGTGGCAGCCGCCGGCATATACTTCTGGCAATTCTATCGAAAAAACGCGGTGTCGGCACAAAAACAGCTCAGGCTTACCGGGCTTTCCAATCAGTTGTCGCTGAGCAAAATGGAGATTCTTCGGGCCCAGTCAGAGGGAAGAGACCTCTCGTTCATACTGCTTCAGCCCGCGGAGAATCTCAAAGCCTTCGCTCAGGAAACCCGCCAAGGGCGGGACGATCAAATGGCCGCCCTGGCACTTATAAAGCGAGCCGAAGCCCTACGGTCGGAGCTGCACTACCGGCGGGGGCCGGTAAGCGAACAGGATTTGGTGATGCAGATAAACCAGGCAAAGGTCAGCTACGCCGAGGCCTTGGAAAGAGCCGCCTCCAATCCATCGCTAAAGGCCACGGCTAAATTCGGTCTGGGACTTTGCGAAGAAGAGCTGGGCAACCTCGAACAGGCCCGCCAAATATATCAGGATATCGTCTCAAGTCCGGAATTTGAAGGCACGGTGGCAAAGGCATCGGCAAAGTATCGCCTTGACACGATGGCCGATTACAAAACAGCAGTAGTCTTTAAGCCGGCGCCGCAAGCCATTACTATCCTCAAGCCACCTGCCGAAGGGCCTCGCAAAGTGGGAGCCCAGATAAAACCTGCCGACGCGAATCTGCCGGCTGAGGCGAATCCGCCTGTCAACATTGGGCCGGAACCCGAAGGGCCGAATACAACTGCTTTAGTGCCGGGCAAACCTACGGTAAAACCATAATGGCATAAGACCGCCGAACAAATCCGGCGGCTAAATATTTAGCCCCGCAATTAATTGCGGGGTTTTGTCGCGCGTTGCACGGGCGGTCATAGCCCGGCAGGTAAATCACCAACCACGATGTGCCAATCGCCGGATACCACAGGCAAGCCCTTGACGCTTTACGTCGGGCACACAATCAAAGACCGTAGGATTGATAAATACCTGCATGGACGGTTCAGAAACCTCAGCCGACAGTCTATCCAAGATGCCATCAAGACCGGCAACGCCAGGGTAAACGGCAAAATCATTAAGCCCAGCTTAAAGCTTACTACTGGCGACAGAATCGACCTGGTAATACCTGAACCGCCCAGTAAAGAGATTCCGCCTGAAGACATTCCTTTAACCATTATTCACGAGGACTCAGACCTGATAGTCATTAATAAACAGGCCAATATGATCGTTCATCCGGCGCGTGGTAACACACGCGGCACACTGGTAAACGCCCTGGCATATTACGTGTCTCGTCTCTCGTCACCCGTCGCTCGGGGCGCGGGTCACGGGACACGAGTCACAGGCCTATCGAGCGGCCTGGGCGAATTTCGGCCGGGCATCGTCCATCGGCTGGATAAAAATACTACCGGCGTTATGGTAGTAACCAAGAACGATACCGCCCAGTGGAAGATTGCCAAACAATTTGAACGCCGACAGGTCAAGAAAACCTATCTGGCGATTGTCCATGGCACGCCGGATCTATCCGCCGACCGCGTAAATGCTCCGCTGGGCGTGCACCCGAGAATCAGAGAAAAATACGCGATCAGGCCGGAAATCGGCAAAGAGGCGATTACTTTCTACCAGGTTCTGGAAGAGTTTCGCGGCTTTTCTCTGCTTAGGCTCACGCCGAGGACCGGCCGAACCCATCAGATACGGGTCCATCTATCTTATATAAAGCACCCCATCGTAGCTGATGATATGTATGGTGGAAAATTCGTTTACGAATGGCAGTTAGCCGATGCCGAGCCGGCTCCGCAGGCCCCTATCATAAAGCGATGTGCCCTTCACGCCCACACATTGGAATTCACGCACCCCACGACCGGCGAAGTAATGAAATTCGAAGCCCCCTTACCCGCCGATATGCAGAATCTACTCGGTATGCTGAGAAAATATCGAAAAATTTGACAGCAAACCGGACATTTAACGGTTGCGGTTTAGAATGGAACGTTCTGGTACCCGGCATACACTAAAAGCAATTAACCGTTGCAAAATTGGCTCTGTCTCATTTGTGGTGGCGACGTACAAATATCAATACCAGGCATAGCATCCCTAATAATATAAAGGCGATGTTTCTTTTACCGGGATTTAACTTTTGTTCAACCGTCTGTCCTGGAGTTATCTTACGTATGTCTTGAGCATGTATGTCCATGTCTCCACCGTGCTGGATGCAAACACGGTGAAAAACTCCGGTAACCTCCAAACGATCCCCCTTAGCCCGGTAGCTACCGGTAAACTGAATTTCCTTGGCTGCCTCTTTATCCAGCCAAATGCCAATAGCGTTCTCGCCGTCATTTAGATTTACCCAGACAAAATCTCCACGCACCATTACATCGCCAATGACCTCGCCCGTATAGACAACACTTTTCCCGTCGTATTCCTTAGCCTTGTTAATCAATTCTGTACTTGAAAGAGGCGGTGCATAACAGATCGCACAAAAGAAAAACATTACGCTGATAGCTGATAGCTGACAGGTGACGGGCCTTTTCATTATCTTCCTTTAACCGCTGCGATGAAGAAACCGATTAAGGTAAATACCGACATAAACTCCAATCTGCCGGACCACATCTGCACAATGTAGGTAAGCTTTAACCCCGCCGGCATACTTGGCGTCGTAATCCCGCACGATAATCCGACATTCGCCGCTGCTGAAGTGGATTCAAACAACGAGTCTAAAAAGGGGTATCCGTAGAGCATCCCCACCAATGCGCCTATGCCATATAACGTTAAATAGGATACCGTAATCAAGAGTGCAGCTCTTACCTGTTTGTCTTCCAAAAATATTTCTTTAAGGTGGTGCAGCCTCTGCTCCACGATAGCCCTCTCCGGCAGAATGATTCTCCTTAAGTCCTGTTTGAGCGCTTTTGCGATGATGCCCAGACGCAACATCTTGATCCCGCCCGCGGTGGAACAGGCCCCGCCTCCAAAGGCCATAGCGCAGATTATTCCCACAAGCGCCAGATTCCCCCAGTCATCGATAAATTGCCGCGCATAAATAGTCATAAACCCTGTAGTAGTATGGCCGGAAATCAACTGATAGAATCCTTTACGAAACATAATAACCGCGCGTGGGTAACTGCCCACCTGATTTAATCCAATTAGCGTAACCAGGAATGTAAGGGCTATAGTGATATACAGCGTGCGAGTCTCGATATTCTTCCATATTTCATGACGGTTTCCCGTCCAAAGATGATAATGTAAGTTAAAATTCATCGCTCCCAAGAGCATAATGACAATGGTGATAACTTCAAAAAGTAGGCTATGATAATAGAGTATGTTCTGTGATTGGGGAGCAAAACCGGCGGTATCAAAGGCTGCCATAAAGATGCATGCGCCGTGGAAAAAAGCGTTGGCGGTTTTCATTCCGTTTGCAATGCCGACTATTCCCAGTACCAGCGTACTTGCGATTAGGTAGACGATGCTCACTAACCAAATGAACCGAGAGGTCCGAATTACGTTGGGTAGCAATCTTTCATCGCGGGCCTCACCCACGTACATCTTAAACGCACCGGATACTCCTTTCATAAACAAAGAAAGAGCAACTATGACGATCCCCTGGCCACCAATGAAGGGAGCGAAATGCCGCCACAGATTGTGTGCGTAAGAAAGGTGGTCAAGATCCTGCACAAGCGTCAGGCCTGTTGTCGTAAACCCGGACATTACCTCAAAGCAGGCGTCCAAATAGCAGCCCCAGTGTCCGCTCAGGTATAAGGGTATCGCCCCCACCAGCATCGCTGCCAGCCAGGAAAGCGAAACCACAACCATCCCCTGCATCCAGTTCAGGTCNNAAACCGATAATCAAGGCAATCTCTGTGCCGATCAAAAAATCCAAGGCAGGATTTATCTCTGCGAATAGAAGGGCAATAACGACAGGCACCAGCATCGTCAGGCCTATGCCTATAATAATTTTACCTGAGTAATATCCTATATTCTTGA
>JAFNGF010000119.1:5039-26954 GCA_017885385.1 Planctomycetota bacterium | reverse complement strand
GTTTCTGCATACCAATTTTTGGACCATTGTCTGTGAATGTTTAGCTCCCCGCGTTCGCGGGGACAAGCTTGCCCCTGCGGAAGCAGGGGCCGGCACGGCGTCGGACCCCCGCAGTAAACTGCGACGGGAGCGGCATCCTCAAGCCCTGCACCTGCCCGTACACTCGTCTCGGCGAAGCGCCAAGCCGTAGCCGGAGGGGCAGGGCTTGCGGATGGGAGTGTCCGAAGTCGGCTTAACACGTACGCGGTTTTACCGTAGGTTCCTGCAGAAGGGTTGAATTCAACGCCCTTCAGCGGCAAAGGACTGGTCTGCGAGTTGGCCGGCCCACGCGTCTTGCGACGCGAGTCTGGGCGACGGGCCGGGCAAAACTATGATTCAGCCCCCAAGTGTAGACACATTTTGTGCCTGGCTCATCATCCAGATTGCAAAAAGAGACGACTAATCGGCCATACGAATTCGCAATTGACAATTAAGTAAGAATGAAGGTGCAATTCTCAATTCTACATTCTAAATTCTTAATTCTCGTATCCCCTCGGGCATCCAGGATCGGCTGAATCGTCAGTAGTCCTTGAATCTTCTCATCCACTGCGGCCAGTATTCGGGCCTCACGCCGCCCGCTTTGGTCCAAGTGCCCGCGGTGTTATACTGCCGATGCCACTTCAAAGACCATAATCCCTTGAGGCCTACTTTTCGGATTGACCAATCCATGAAGATCCCGCACACGAATCCTTCATGGCGATTCATGCAGCAGGGCAGCGAACTATCTGCCCAGACATCTTCGTATGCAGGAGGCTTGGTTTCGGTCGATCGGCATGCCCACCAGAGAACGCTATCCAGCAACAGGGGTACATTTGCCGCACCTTTGGCGGGAACGGTCTGCCAGTATCGTGAGTCGCGTGATCCGCCGGCCTCGGACCCTCGCACGTACTGAGCCCAGATATTCAGACCGTAGCTACAGTCCAGTCGTGAACGACCGGCTGTACTTCGTAGGGACCAGGCTGAAAAGGTGCTGCCCAGGTGCCAATCGCTCGAATTGAGGAGTCCACTCTGTGGTTTCATGGCCATCGGGCACAAGAACAAATCGTTGGTGTCTCGGTGATAGGGCCACAGTGCCTTGAGCACCTGCGGCCAGGGTTCAGCTGATTCAACCCAACCTGGGAATCTCGTATCATTCTCATTTGCGTACATCGAGAAGATGAGGCCCCATTGTTTCAGGTTGGACTGACAGCCGACCGCCTTTGCCTGCCTTCTGACCCGCTGCAGCGTGGGCAGCAGGATCGCCATCAATAACGCGATAATGGNNATAATGGCAATCACGACCAGAAGCTCTATTAACGTAAAACCTTTTTTCCGCATGGCCGATGCCGCTCCTTCTCCCTCAAAAAAGGAGTTTGCTTAACCGACATCTTTCCTTTTAGAGATGATGCATTCGGCAAGTATGTGTACCTGCCACTATTTTACCGCAGGGGGTTGCGGCAACGCAAGGGAATTGAGCAAATTTTTTGGGCGTACACCGTGTGAGTTATTCGATGCCTGCCAGCCAGTTTGCAGCCAGTTCGGCCAGGTCGCCGATGTCAACCTTGCCGTCACCGGTAAGGTCGGCTCCGGCGCATTTGCCGCAGGAGGTTTTTTGCCAGAAAATGCTCAGCCAGGCAAAATCAATAAAGTCCACGTCGTAGTCCTTGTCGATGTCACCTGCTTGGCCTTTACTTTGATAAAGATGTACTTTCCCGTCGCCTGCTCCGACCAGCACGTCAAGGTAGCCGTCGCCCGTCCAGTCGCACACAAACGGTCTTGAACGCGGCGTGCCGGCAAGGTTGATTGGGACGCCGTTTGACTCGACAAGCGAGTAGCCGGAAAATTTCGGCTCGGCGTTAGTTCCGACGTTGCAGTAGAGCAGTAATTCGCCCTCGGTGTTGCCTGTAAGCAGGTCTTTTTTGCCGTCGCCGTCCAGGTCGAGCACAACGGGGCTGGAGCGCGCCGACGGCACGACCAGGTCCTGGTCATTTTCTTTGGCGAAGTCCCCCAAGGGCACTGCGTAATAAAACGCCGGGATAGGCCAGGCGCAGCCGCAGTTAAGATATATGTGTATTTTGCCGTCAAGTCCGCCAACGACCAAGTCGTTCATGCCGTCGCTATTCCAATCTACAAATGTAGGGGTCGCCCGTGCGCCTACATTCAGAGTTGCACCTGGGACATTGACCAGGATATTAGTGCCGGAATCGAACGTGGGATTTTCATCGGTGCCGGTATTCAGATAGATTTTGACGGTTCCGTCGCCCAGTCCCACGAGCAGGTCTTTACGCCCGTCCGCATTCCAGTCAAGCACTCGCGGGAAGCAGCCCAGGCAACCGGAAGCAGGGACCGTCAGATCAGCACCTTTGGACTGCGCGTAGAAGTGGTCCGCAAATTGTGGATCGGCGCTGGTTCCGCCATTAAGGTAGATGCAGACCTTACCCGAGCTGCCGGAACCTCCTTCGCCGATGACCAGGTCCGCCAGGCCGTCGTTGTTCCAGTCCGCAAGGCAGGGCACGGAATAACCGGCCACCTGGATGTCGGAGCCTTTGGCCTGGACAAGCTCCTCGGCGCCGAGATTTAGCACCGATGCGGATAGTTGCTGCGGAGTCAGCATCAAAGCAGAAACTGTCAGCATTAGCAGCATAAGCTTCATCTTGCACCTCCACCGGCAATTGACAATCGAAAATTGACAATCGAAAATTCGAGGCCCACCATCCTTGTTGGAACCTTAGAAATTGTACCTTATTTGGTGGGAAAATGTCAAGAGAAAATGCCGACCCCGCGTGAAACGTGGGGCGAAATCCCCCGTAAGAGCGGCGGATAAACATTTAGCCACCGCTTTTTTCTTTGGTTTTAGGCGGCCGAGGACCTATAATTGTTATCTGCTTATGTTGGCTACACTTTATCGGGCAGAAAGGAGGCTGAAATGAGCTCCATTTATCGGTCAAATGGCCGCGAACAGCACCGCATCAGCCGGCGCAGTGTTCTCAGAGTTGCCGCCGGAATAGGCGCCGGCAGTGCCATCGCTCTGGCTCTTCCATCTTGCAGTACGACAGAAAAACGCGTGTCACAGGCTGTTACTAAGGGCCAAATTAACCAGTCTATCTGCTCTTGGTGCTTCCAGAAGTACTGGGACCTGCAGACGACCTGCCGAATCGCCGGGCGGCTCGGCTGCAAAAGCGTGGAGCTGGTCGAACCTCGGGACTGGCCGATCCTGAAAGAGCACGGCCTGGCCTGCGCCATTGCTAATAGTCACGGCTTTGACAAGGGAATGAATAACCCTGCGTATCAGGATATGTGCTTGGGAAAACTGCGTGACGCCATCGACGCCTGCGCCGAGCATAACTTCCCCAGCGTCATTACGTTCACCGGCTTCCGCGAGGATATTCCAGACGACGTGGGCATTAAGAACTGTGTCGCCGGCTATAAAAAAATTATTGGCTACGCCGAGAAAAAGAAGGTGAACCTCTGTCTGGAGATTCTCAACAGCCGGGTCGATGTCGAGATGAAAGGCCATCCCGGCTATCAAGGCGACCACACCGACTACTGTATGGAAATCGTCAAGCAGGTTGGCTCGCCGAGAATGAAGCTGCTGTTTGACATCTATCACGTGCAGATAATGGATGGTGACATCATCGGTCGTATCCGACAATATAAGGACTATATTGGCCACTACCATACCGCCGGCAGTCCCGGTCGCAACGAGCTGGACGACAGTCAGGAGATTAACTACAAGCCCATCATGGAAGAGATCGCCAGGACCGGCTATACAGGCTACGTGGGGCAGGAGTTTATTCCAACCCGCGACCCGCTGGAAAGTTTAAGACAGGCGGTTCGCCTATGTGACGTATAATCGAGCTTGTCGAGAAAGGGTTCCCGCGGAATCAGCGCCCTTTGCCCACGCAATATAATCGGCGCGTTGTACGTATGAACAACTGACCATGTGCGGCGCTGATTGACGCCCGAATGACTTCTCCACCGCTGGGTTTGTCCATAGGGATTACCTTGAGGACGTCACCATTTGTCGCGTCGATTACGGCTACGTCTCCGCTGTGGTTGATTAGGTAGACTTTCCCGTCCGCAGCAAGCGGCGAAGCTTCGTACTTGGAATCGCCGGGCGTCTGGATTGTCCACTTGACCTTACCTGTCCGCAGCTCCACACGCGACAGACATCTCCGCAGGTCGCTCAACACGAAAAAGTCGCCATCAAAGAAGGCCGGTGTGGGGACATCGGAGGAGACTTCCCGAACGTCTTGGCTAACCCAGGCGATGGCACTGTCGTCGAGCACACCGGTTTCTCTGGGCTGTATGGCGTAGACAGGAGCGTTCTTGGGTGCGCAGACAAGAACGATGTCTTCGCCGGCAACGGGAGACGGAACCAGCCGCCAATGCGAGATGCGCCTGGGGTTCCAGGTACCCCATCGCCACAATTCCTTACCTGTTTCAAGGTCATGCCCGGTCAGCGCATCACCTCCGGCGATTAACAGCTGCTGATTGCCGCTGAAAGAAAATGGAATCGGCGTGCTATAAGCCTCGCGTGATTCTTCGCGTGCTTCACTTGGACGAATCTGACGCCACAGGGTCTTGCCCGTATCCGGATCCATGGCCAAAAGGTACGATTCGTTCTTCTGGTCTTTCAGACCACGACCACCCACGGGCACGTCCCGCTGCAATACCTGCACGTAGAGTTTGCCCTCAAACAGCGTGGCGCTGCTGCCGAAGGTCCACAGGAATGCAAAAGGCCCGTAGTCGTCCTGAATGTTGCGTGCCCACTTGCGACGGCCCCTCACGTCGAAGCATGCCAAGTCACCATTGCCGTAGAAAAAGACCACGAGCTTACCGTCGGTAACCGGCGAGCCGGCCGCATAGGTGCTCCGCCTGTCACGGCTAATCCCTTTTGCTATATCGTCCTGCCAGAGAAGTTTTCCGTTGGCGCGGTCGAAGCACATCGCCAGCAGCATGTCCCTGCCAGTATCGACACCCGATAGAAAGACCATTTCTCCCCAGATAATCGGCGTAGCCGCAGAGCAGCCCGGTAAATCGACGCTCCAGGCAATCCCTTCGGTTTGGCTCCAGCTCGAGGGCAGGTTCTCCTCGTCGGTGGAGCCGTTGAAGTAAGGACCACGCCAGTGTGGCCAATCACTGGAAAAAGCTGCGGATACGCCCACCAGCACAAACACAATAAATACACAATACTTTCGCATGACGACCTCATGCCTCCTGAGAATTTTTGGATGGGAAGCGCGCAAGAAGTAATTGCCGAACGCCAGCGCTACGAGCAATTCACTGTTCGGCCTTTTCGCTATCAGGTCTGCCATCTTTGTCTGTTTGCTCGCTCTGCTGCTTTTCTATCGATTCTTCGGGCTTTTTCTCGTCCTGTTTTATTTGCTCGGCCTTTTCTGGCTTTACATCCTCGAGCAAGTCTGACAGTTCCGCCGTGAGGTCCTTGGCCTTCCAGTCGGCGATCTCATAAATCCACGCCTGATGCTTGGCTGTGAACTCTTTTGCCTTGTCGTCAGCGAGCAGTTTCGCCTCCTTTTCCTTCAGCTCCTGCTCAGACTCGGTTTTACTTATCGTGGTAGGCCTTTCACCCGTAAAATCCGCCTGACAGGTTATGTACGTCTTACCATCTTTCTTGGCAATGTTTATCGTATAAACAGTTGAATCTTTCAGCCGGCAGACATATTGTCTGTCGGGCTTCAGCTCGGCGGTTTCCGCGGATTTCTTCTTGACATCGGTAAGTCTCAGGTCGGTCAGAGCGATTAGAACCCGATTGCTGTCTGTATCCTTGAGCTTTTTGCCCTGCGGGATATTCTCCAGCATGGCGCCCTGGCCATCCTGCTTGGGCTTGAGAGTATATTGGCCGCTTGGAGAAATGACCGTTACCGACTCAATATCCTCGCGCTTTGCTGAGACTATATTTTGGTCGGCGTAATCCAGGGCCCGGCTTCGCAGCGAAGGCACTTCCAGGGCTACGTAAACCTTGTCGCTGTTGGCCTGCCTGACGTAAGAGCCCTGGCCCTGCTCCGTGTTTTTTCCTACAATCACACCTGTCAGCAGTGACAAGTCGCCCTTAAAGAATTTGACCACGCTGCGAGCTTTTTCTTCCGTCACCTCAAGGTCTTTGTGGTTGGCCGGATTATCGGTGACGAACTGCGAGGTCTGAATGTCCAGGCACTTAGTAACCAAGTCGTTTATCTCTTTGGTCTCGGCGGGATAATCGTCCTTGTTAGCCAGCACAAAATGCCTGCCCTGACGCTTCAGTTGGGCTGTTTCCTGGCCCGTTCCCACCACAATACTACCGATGTCGGCGGTATCAAGTCCTTGAATAAGATAAGCCGGCGTATCCGGCGCCGTCTTTGGTCTGCCTGACACGCCCGACAGAACCACAGCCAATGTCACCATACAAACGGCAACAATACCCAATACCGCAAGTTTCTTATCGCTCATCCACAGAGCTCCTGTGAACCCCACGTAAAACGTGGGGCTAAATAAGAATTATATTCATCCTGTGAACTCCACGTAAAACGTGGGGCTAAATACTTTTTGATTTTTTTATTTAGCCCCCAGTTTCACTGGGGGTTCCGGTTTCACCGGGGGTTCTGGCTTTACAGGGGGCGCGATGGACCGGCCCGCGAGTCACAAAGCACCTCCGCCGGAGCGGCTTCGGCGCTCGCGCGAAGGCGGATAAACAATTACGCGTCACTTTCGTGACTGACATAATGCCTCTTTCTTACACTGCGACGAATGCCCAGGAGCACAGCGACGGCCAATATGACGGTCGGTGCGGCCAGCATGTTAAAGTTGCGCAGCCGGTTCCCCAAGCGCTCAATCCGCTCGCGTCGGATCATCCTGACCTCGCGCAACTGCCGCTGAGCTTCGCGCTTTTTTAATTCGATCTCGCGCTGCTTATTCACGATGGAGCTGCCGACCACGTCGGCCTCTTTTTCTTTGGCTGAGGCCAGAATAGACTGCAGCTCATTCGTAAAGCCCGCGATTTCAGCGTTTAGCTTGGCCACCTCTTGGGCGGTCTCCTTCTCCGCCTGCCTTTCAATCTCGTCAACCACCTCGAATGGCCGCTGGAAGTTGCCCCGCGACCTGATCGAGATTAAATCGCTTGAGCCGCTCAAATCGTCGATGGCGTTGAGCAGTAAGGCGCTGTTGTCGCCCACGACAACGTTGCCGAAGAAGGTCTTCTGATAGGCCAGCATGTCACTTATAAAGTCAACATCGGAAAAAACGACCACCGCGCAATCCTGCGCTGCCTCCTTTAGTCCCTCAATCCGCTTCTTGGATTTCTTTGGCTTATTTGGATCTTCCGCTTTGGCTGAAGATTCTTTGGATTCGTCTTGCGTTGATTCAACCTCAATCTCGATGCCCTGTGGGAAGGTGCTTTTGAAGCGGCCCGTCAGCAGGTAGCCCATCACCACCGGCTCTGTGCCGTCAATGAACCTAGCCATAAGCCTTGACGGATCCGGGAGCATCAGCTCGTAGGGCCCTGTAACCTTCCAGCTATTACCGTTTTTAGTAGTCTTCAGCAGCGGCGTTCGCTTAATCTGGGGCGTATCTTTTTGTTCGTCTTTCTGCTGCGGCTCATTGGAATCCACGACCTCTCTCAGTACGCCGGCAAAAAAGACCCTGACATCGTTAAGCTGCGTGGTAATCACATTGTCGGCATTGAAACATCCACGCCACCGCTCAGGTTGAAGCTCCGGTCGAAGCTCCCGGACGAGCCCAAGAAAGCCGATGATGACTTCCGGCCTTTGATCGCGACTGAGAGGGGCCTTCTGCGCCAACGCCCTATCGCCGGCAAAGGTGTTCTCCGGCATCTCCAGGCCCCATGTCCGCAGCAGCCTCTGGAGGTTTGAACTTTGCGATGGCGGCTTTCCCATTTGCATTTGCATTCGGTCGGGCCTATCAACCCAACAATGTGGGTCAATGCACAAGATGGTCCTGCCGCCTTTGAGCACAAACTGATCTATTGCAAATTGAGCTTTTTCCGGCAGGTCCTTGGGGTGGATGACCAGCAGAATGTCAACGTCGTTGATGTCGTTCACATCCGTCGGGATTTCCGACACTTCGTATTTGCTGCGCAACTGCTCCACGACGGTCCACGGGGGCTGCGGCTGCTGGCCCTGCATCCGCATCATCTGGGCCATATAGCCGCTCACGTCATCGCCCATCACCGGCAGCGAGCTCATTACCCCTATCCTGGTCTTCTGGCGAGTGATGGCCGTATCTATGAGCTGACTTATATCGTACTCCACAAAGCTCTGCCGGTCGGGCGAAAAAAATGGTATAACCTTCTCCACGCCGAACTGCGTTTGTACAACCAGGCCAAAGAAAAAATTCTCCTCTTCGGTTATCGCAAACCGTCTCAAGCCATACCGCAAGGCCTCGACCTCCTCTTCGGAAAAAGGTCTGGGGTCGATTATCTCCAGATTCACCATGCCTTTGGAATCGGCGACGTATTCCTGCAATAGGGCTTTGACAAACTCATAGTAATTATTGAAGTACCGAATTTGATCCGGCGCTTCCAGCGCAGCGGTCTTTGCATAATACAGCTTGACGCTAATCGGCTGATTGAGCTTGGCAAGGATTGTTCTGGTCCCAGCCGAAAGCGTATAGATCTTTTGGCCGGTAATATCCGCTTTTAGAGAACCGCCGATGTTCTGACAAATACTCACGGCGGAAAAGGTGATCACCAGAACTAAAATCGCACCGATAATTGCTCGTATGGTTCTGTTCACCCCGTTGGAAATTCGCCGCTTTTGTCCCATATTATCAAGCTCCTAAAACGCCCCGCCCTCCTGCCTCGACTCTCGTACCTCTAACGGGGTTCGTCAACTGGCCTTCCTTTCCTCTAACACAATTGTACTGGCGGCAGTCCATCCGACAATCAGCAGCACAAAGTAAGCAAGGTCTCTGAACTCCAGAACTCCCCGCTGGGTCGACTCAAAGTGCGCCTGAAAACTCATATTCTCTATCGCTGAGACCAGGCCGGCGGGCAAAAATGTCGAAAGATAATTCAGCGTTGTCGGCATGCCCGCAAAGACAAGCACCGCGCAGGCCACCACCGACAGCACAAATGCAATTACCTGATTCTTGCTGATGGTCGAAAAGAAACAGCCGATCGCCAGAAATCCCCCCGCCATCAGCCAGCTTCCCAGGTAGCCGGTGACTATTGGGCCGATGTCGGGCTGCCCAAGATAACAGACCGTGATTACCATCGGAAAGGAGAACGCCAGAGCGATGGCCAGAAAAACCCAGGCGGCAAAGAACTTGCCTAAAACCGCTTGAACGACCGTAATCGGCAGCGTCAGCAAAAGTTCGATTGAGCCGCTCTTGCGCTCTTCCGCCCACAGACGCATCGCAGTCGCAGGCACCATAAAGATAAATAGCAGCGGCAGATTCATAAAGAACGTCCGCATATCTGCCTGCCGCATATCCAAAAAACCCTGCTTGAACGTCAAGTATCCTGAGAAAAATAGAAATATGACCAGAAACACATACGCAAGAGGCGTAGTAAAATAGCTTTTCAGCTCCCTTTTGAAAACCGCCCAAAAACCATGCATCTTTATACTCCTGCCTTGGAGAACGTTCATCGTCCATTGTTCATTGTTCAACGAACCATAAACTCTGAACTATCAACTATCTACCCTCTTCTTCCTTTGGTAATCTTGCGAAAGACCTCTTCCAGGGTGCATTGATGCTTCTGCTTCAGCTGATCGGGCGTGGAATCTACAAGCACGCGGCCCTGGGCAATAATCATAGTGCGCGAGCAAACAGATTCCACCTCTTCGAGAATATGCGTCGATACGATAATACATTTATCTTTGGCCATTTTATTTATGAGGCCTCTGACCTCGTGTTTCTGATTGGGGTCAAGCCCATCGGTAGGCTCATCTAGGATAAGCACATCCGGGTCGTGAATCAGCGCCTGCGCCAGGCCGACCCGGCGTCTGTATCCCTTTGATAGCGTTTCTATCGTTTGATGGTACACCGACTCAATGGAGCACATCGGCACAATTCTGTCGAGTGCCTGCTTGCGCTTGCCGCTGTTAATCTGCCGGGCATCGCAGACAAAGTTCAGAAACCCTCCCACCGTCATCTCGCCGTAGGCCGGCGAGTTTTCCGCCAAATATCCGAGGCAGCGTCTTACNNTCGGGCGTGATGAAGCAGGCCAGCATCCTCATAGCGGTGGTTTTGCCGGCTCCGTTAGGTCCGAGCAGCCCAAGAACTTCGCCCTTTTTCGCCTCGAATGATATACCGTCGACCGCCACGACCGGGCCAAAACTTCGCCGAAGCTCCTTGACCTGTATCATACTAATCTCCAGAAACTCGATGCTCGATGCTCGATACTCGATGCTTCAACGCGAATCGAGAATCCCATAAATTTACTTAAAATTTCTTGACAGTCAACCCCTGAAAACTATCAATTTGCGGTTTACAATCAAAAAGGGAGGCCATTTTTTTCGGGCAAGAGCAAGAGAATGTCCAATATCGATCAAAAGAAATTCGAACTTCGAAATTTCTTGTTGGACATTCAACATTCCGATAGGAAGGTAAATATCGGCTTTATTTGGGGCCGTGAACTGTGATTACGATCTCAGGTGAAACAGTTACAGCACCTTCATCGTCCGTAGCAGTTGCTGTAATCGTAAAATCGCCCTCCGGATATGGGGCGTCTTTGTTCCACCAGAACCACTCATCCTGCCAGCCGTCCGTGCCGTCCTTGTCTGTCTTCGCCGTGCGGCGGATATTGTGCCGGTCCGTGTGTTTTATCACAAACTCCACCTCTACGACAGACCCATCAGGGTCGCTCGCATCAGCCCGGATGATGATAGGCGTGTCAGGGCCATAAATGCCAATTACGGCCCCGTTGACTGGTTGGGCAATAATCACTATGGGAGGTGTGTTGACAAAGTCTGTCCCACGCTGCAACCAGTGGGAGAACATAATTGCAAAGTCCGAGAGATCGACCCTGCAGTCGCCGTTTATGTCACCGGTCACTATGATTTCGCAGACCGGCTCACCGAAATACGATTTGCTCGCCTCAGCGGTGCCGCCATAGGCGCCCACGTTGATTCTGCCGCCGTTGGGAAATGGCTCAAAGCCAATTGGGCTATTCACATGACCGGCGTCAATGCAGGGGCTGGTGACGTCATCTCTTGCCCAGCTTGCGCTCGTTGGGTCCCATCGACCCGCCTGAGACATCAGGTGGTAGTCACCGTCTGCCCACACAGCCTTTGGGTCGTTTGATTCGACCATTATGTTCGGATCGTTGGCATCAACCCAATAGCCAGGATCGGCGAAGCATGGGTCGGCATCGATGTTCCCCTCACCGGGCCAGCCTCCTTGAACGTTGCTATAGGTAACTGATATATTTGATTCGCCAGGAGGCGGACCAGGACCGTTCCCCACGTCTCCATATTTCCAAATAGAATTCAGCCCATCCCACAAGACGCAGTTCGTCAACTCAAATACACTGGGCCAGTCGCCGCAACACAAGGTGCTGCCCGTGCCGGCTACGTTTGCGGCAAACGTGCAGTTAGCAACCGTCGTATCCCTCGCACCATACATATATAAAGCCCCACCCTGCATAGCTTTGTTGCCGGTGAATAGGCAGTTGACCACCTTCAAGCTCTTAGCCAGGTCGCTATGAATCGCGCCGCCAGATTGCGCTGCCAAGTTGCCGCTGAACGTGCAACCGACCAGCATAGCATAACAGTGGCTAATATCCAAAGCGCCACCAGAGTTGGCGGAATTACCGAGAAACGAGCAGCCCTTTAGCGTCAAGTTAGCCCCCGGATAGTTACAAATGCCTCCGCCCGAACCAGCTATGTTCTTGACAAAGATGCAATCTGTTAATACGGGTCGAGAATCAGATCCATTGCAGATCGCACCTCCCCAGGCAAATGCAGTTGGTCCATCTGCAGGTGAAATACGGTTCTGTGTAAATGTGCAATTCGATAGTGTCAGGTCGCTCAGGTCGCTATATATCGCGCCGCCGTCTTTGCTGGCCTGGTTGCTACTGAATGTGCAGTTCTTCGCCGTCAAATTGCTCCACCAATCGCTGTATATCGCACCTCCTCTACCCATCCTGTCACTGGTGGAGTTCGCTGTAAAGGTGCAGCCAATCAGTGTCGCGCTGGAACCGTTATTGTATATTGCACCGCCGTTAGAGAAGGTGGCCGTGTTGCCGGTAAAGGTGCAGTTGGTCAGTGTGGCCTTGCTGTCGGTAGAGTTATACATTGCCCCGCCGTCACTGGCCTGGTTCTGGTTGAAAGCGCAATTGGTGAATGTCGGGCTGCTATACCAGGTATTGGAAGCGCCGCCGCCAAGCATGCCCGAGGCGACATTATTCGTGAAGGCACAGCTAACGACCTTGGGGCTGCTATTATCATTGTACATCCCGCCGCCGTAGTTGCTCACAAGATCGCAGCCTGTCAGGTTTGGGTCGCTATCAAGGTTATACATCCCTCCGCCAAAGTGGGCGGTATTACTGTAGAACGTGCAGTTCAGAACGGTTGGGCTGCCCACGACATTGCACATCCCAGCACCATCCCAAAAATCCGCACCTCTGGAATTACCTGCGACAATTGAAAAACCATCAAGAACGGCTGTCTCATCGGTTCGGCTTCCGGTAACAACGTGGTAGCTATTGTCGGCCCGGCTGGGCTCATCTTGCAAGGCTGCGGGGTCGTTCACATCCGCATCGTTGCCTGCAAGGTCACCGCTCAAGGTTGTCTTGTACAGGGTGATGTCCCTGGCATCCGGGTCCGGCTCACCAAAGCCGGCATAGCCGCCTTTGATGGCCACGCCATTGATAAGCTGGAATGTGGCCGCGCGATCTCCGGGGGCCTGATTTGTGCCCTGGTCGGGCTTATAGATGCCTTGAGCCGCGCGAATTTCGATCGGCTTTTGCGCGGTGTTGGCATCGGCCAGAGCGTCTTGAAGATAGTTGTACGCATCCGCCCAGGACGAGCCATCATTGACGCCGGTGGATCGGCTATCGACATAGATAATTCGTGTAACAGCACTCGTACCCGGCGGTCCGCCGGATTGACCATAAGCGTTGCGGCTCTGCCCGGCAGTAGTAAGCGCACCACAACAGACCATAAGTGCACTTACAAGCAGCACCACCAAAACTGACGGATAGATTGATTGCTTCTCCATTTCTATCTCCTGCCCCCCTATTAATAAAGACCAGAGCCTGCTATTAATGTTACAGATTTTCTCAGCAAAATGTGGTTTTCGCGCAAAAAAAGCGAAAAAACACGCTATACAAACTCCCGTCCGCATCGTATCTTGTTGTGCATCCCCCCGGAATCAGACCGCGGATGTAACAAATCCTCGGATTCCGGACTTTACATAATAAGTGGGCGGTATGGACGACAAAGCTGGTTATGCTGAACTAATCAGGCAGGCTCAGCTTGGCGATCAGCAAAGTATGAACGAGCTTGCCCAATTGGTGCAGGGAAGAGTTTCTGCCTACGTCTATCGCCTTACGCTGAATCATGACCTGGCTCAGGACCTTCGCAGGAGACGCTGCTACGTATGGTCGAGTCTCTGAAAGACCTAAAGCAGGTAGAGCAGTTCTGGCTGTGGTTGTACAGGACGGCGATGGGCAAAGTCCAGCACTATTTCAGGGACAAGAAACAACAACAGATGATACACATAGCAGCCCTTGATAAGGAGCGATTGGCAGAGTATGCGTCGCAGAACCACAACGACGGGCTAAACAGCGTGATGCGCAGGGAACTCTCAGAAACGATATGTCAAGCAATGGCGCGATTGAAGTTCGCCTACAGAAACGTCCTGATTTTGCGGTGTTTTGAGCAGCTTTCGTATGCTGAAATCGCCGGCCTTATGGGCTGCAAAGAGCTGCGGGCCAGAGTGCTGTTCTTCCGGGCAAAGCATTCACTCAAACAGCAGCTAGCTCGCCGGGGTTTCAGCAAAACTCTGTTACTGATTGCTTTGGGATTCTTCGGTGTGATTACCACTCCTACAAAGGCCGCATCGGCCGCCGGCGCGGTTAGCGCGGCTTCCCTTGACGTAGGCTTTCTGGCGACACTCGTTGGCGCTGCCGGCACCCGCCTGGGCATCTCCATAATGACGGCGATTACCGCACTGGCACTTACCTTGAGCTTAGAGAGCTTTATATGCCTTCTGGTTTTTCTCTGCTACCTTACAGTCTGTTTTGTCGTTGTTATTTACAGTCAGTAGTTATGCTCTCTTGCATCGTCTTTTCCCCGCAAGTACAATAACTCAAACCGACCGTTTATTCGATAGGACACTGTCGTAAGTAAGTATTTAATAGTGACATATCGCGTTTTGTCATTCCCGCGCAAGCGGGAATCCACTCAACCGATATGTTAATGGATTCCTGCTTCCGCAGGAATGACACGACGAATCGGTCAGTCTGAGTACAATAAGCACTTGAATTGGCGAGGATTAAGAAAGCTCGCAGGTCGCAGAGGCCGATGGGCCCCCGCATCTTCCGCCGGAAGGCGTCCTGAGTACTGGCGGAAGCCAGTGGCGCCAGCCATCCCTTGCGGGAGAGCGGAGGCGTCGGGCATCGGCAATTCACCGGCAAAGATGACAGAATACAAGGACATCGTAGAACAGACGGTTGTCGTGGTCTTAGCCGCCGGGCAGGGAAAACGGATGGGTGGCAACGCCGCAAAGGTCTGCTTTGAAATAGATGGCGTCCCTGCCATAAACAGGCTCATCCCCACCTTCAGAAAACAAGGATTCAATAATTTCCTGGTGGTCATCGGTGCAAGAGCCGAGCAGGTTCTCGATACGGTCAACAAAGAGCATCCGGGCCTTATGTTTGTCTACCAGAGTCCCCAGCTGGGCACGGGTCACGCAGCCAAAATAGCTGCTCAGTCGCTGCAGAGAGTCGGGCACACGGGCAGCGTGCTGGTCACTATGGGCGACAAATTCATAGAGGAGGCTGCGATAAAGACGCTGGTCCGAGGATTCGTAGAGCAGCACGCCGATATGGTGCTTCTGACCATACCCATTGTGGCACGGCCATCTTGGCCGNNGGGCTGGAAGCCCGTGCCACGGGCTCAGGCGGCAGAGTTCTTCTCGATGACACTGGCCAAGCTATAGATATTATCGAGCAACCGGACCTGACAAGACAGGCGATAATAGACGAACTAAGGCAAAAAATAGCTAAGAGCCGCAAGATAACCGGCTCCGAAATCCTCAAGATCGTCAACCAACACATACCCAGTCCTGAAAAGCAGGATGCCGCCATTGCAAAGTTGCTGGAATTGGCCCGGACAGCAGGACATATCACAAAACGGCGGCTCGAAAGAGTCCTGCGGTCCGAGCAGTTAAGAATTCGTCATTCGGAATTCGATATTCGAAATTCCGGTGCGGCCTGCACCGCGATCAATCCCAGCCTTNNATCTTTTCAAAGCTGACGCCTTCTATCAAGGCGTTGAGATGATCGACAACGACAATGCCCAGCGGGAATATTATCTTACCGATATTGTCAGGCATCTGGCGAAAGTTGTGGATACCCAGGGAACAGCAAAATTCAGAACCAGGACAGTGCCCATCGACAATCCTGAGTGGATACAAGGCTTCAATTCGCCTGATGAGCTTTTGGCTATACAGGATTACGTCAGGCGAAAGAAACTGGCTCCTGCCGAAGCAGGGGTGGCATCGGGCAAGCCGCATCTAAAGCCAAACCAGTATTGCTCCGTGAGTCAGTGGATAAATAAGATTGAGCGTGACAAGCCTGCTTTGCGCGCCTGGTTAAGAAACATCTATGGGCAGCACGCCGAGCTGCACGAGGAGAAACGGAAAGATTTAATAAGTGTGCTTGCGTGCTATGGCAAGCGATTCGGATTTCAAGAGAAGGTCTGTATTGTCAGGGCGCCCGGCCGGGTCAACCTTATGGGAAGGCACGTCGATCACCAAGGAGGTTGCACCAATGTCCTGGCAATAGACCGTGAGACCATCGCGGTCGCCGGCATCAGGGCGGACAACAACATAGCGGCGGTCAACACCGAGCCGAGGAAATTCAAGCCCGTCCGCTTCAATATCTCCGAGCTGATCGGGCAATTTACCTGGACCGACTGGGCGAATTTTGTCAACAGCGATTGGGTGAAAAATATGCTTCGCACAACCGCCGGCGACTGGGGAAACTATATCAAGGCTCCTGTGCTTCGCCTACAGCACCAGTACAAAGACATAAAAATCCGCGGGCTGAACCTGGCGGTAACCGGCAATGTGCCCATCGCCGCCGGGCTGAGCAGCAGCTCGACAATTGTAGTCGCCACGCTTCAGGCGGCAATAGCTCTGAACAACCTGGAGCTTACCAGCCGGCAGCTCATCGACCTATGCGGCCAAGGCGAGTGGTTCGTAGGCTCGCGGGGAGGAGCCGGAGACCACGCGGCAATATATCTGGGCCAGAGAGGCAAAATCACCCGCGTTGGATATCTGCCGTTCAGGGTCGAGAAAAGCGTAGATGCACCGCAAGACTATCAGGTGATTATAGCCGACAGCCACGTAAAGGCCGCCAAAAGCGGACAGGCTCGGGACATGTTTAATGCCAGAGTCGCCAGCTATCACCTGGGCCTGGCCGTGCTGAAGTCCGCCTTTGGCGGATCAAGGCTGAAAAACAGGCTCGAATATGTGCGAGACCTTGACCCGCAAAGGCTCGGCTGCACAACCAGCGACGTATACCGGCTGCTGCTGCAAGTCCCACAGTTTATGAGCCGCAAAGATCTCAAAAAAATCCTTTCCAGCGAGCATAAGGAATTGATGGAGGCCGGTTTTGCCAGCCACTCTGACCCGGGATTTTACAAAGTAAGAGGAGTCCTGCTGTTCGGTGCAGCAGAAGTTATCAGAAGCAGAATTTGTCTGGACTACCTCGAGGCAGGACAGATTGAGCAGTTCGGCAACCTGATGAAGATAAGCCACGATGGCGACAGGGTCAGCAGACCCGACCATAAGGGAAACTACCGCCCAGTCGAGGATTACTGTGACGACCGGCGATTTGAGGAGCTTATCACGGATTTAGCCAGCGAGGACCCCGATAGGGTGCTGAAGGCTCAGCTTCACATGCAGCCGGGAAGTTACGCCTGCAGCACGCCTCAAATCGACCAGATGGTCGACATCGCCTGTTCCATCCCCGGCGTGGCCGGTGCTCAAATCGCCGGCGCCGGTTTGGGCGGCTGCATCATGATACTTTCGAGAAAAGACGCCGTGTACGCCGTCATCGAAACTCTGATCAGCCGTTACTATAAGCCGAACAGGCTAAAACCAGCCGTAATTCCCTGCATAACTGTTGAAGGCGCCGGCCTGGCACAATTCTGAAAAATTGGCAATTTACAATTCTCGATTGTCAACTTAGAATTTCTGCTTATGAACCTGCAATTTTCAATTATCAATTTCGTTTCTGTTGTGCTGACTCTGGCTCTTAGCCCCCGCCTGTCGGCGGGGGTACCCCGGCCAATGGCCGGGGCTAATAGGCCGGAAAGAATTCCGCCGCAGGATGCACTGTTGAATTTGAAGGCAATACCCTTCAAGATTGTGTACGAAACCTACCGAACAGCCCCTGATCCCGACAGTGGCGCCAGCCATCCCTTGCTGGAGGGCGGCAGGTCCGCCCCCGCCGGACCTGAACAGCAGGACGAGGAGGGCGGCGGCAACTGGGAGCTGTACATAATAAATGCCGACGGCTCGGACCCAATCAATCTGACCAATACGCCCGATGTGGATGAGATGTATCCCCATGTCTCGCCCGACGGCGCGAAGATCTGTTTCGTCACGGACGAAGGGACCGAAGGAAGAAAGGTTCGAAACGTTTGCTATATGAACATAGATGGAACCGAACGGGTAAAGGTTGCCCGAAATGCGCGGGAGCCCTGCTGGAGCTTCGACGGCAAGAGTATCGCTTATCTAAAAGGTGAGTATGACCGGTATACCACCAGAGAGTACGCGACCTCGGAGCTTATCATCTACGACCTGGAGACGGGCGTGCACAGGCCGCACCCAAACAAGGAGCTGCATCATCTGTACGCCATCTGCTGGTCGCCGTGCGGCAGGTGGTTTGCCGCCGCCGTGCACGGTGGCATGGGTTACAGTGACACCATTCTGGCTTTTGAAGCGCAAGGCACCAGAGTTTTCGACCTGGGTCGATGGGGAGTTAAGGGCTGCAGACCCGACTTCAGCTCCGACGGCACGAAAATGACGTGGGGCGAAACCGACTGGAATCTGTGTGTTGGTGACGTCGATTTGACAGGTTACGAACCCAAAGTCACGAACATTCATGAAGTCATCCGGTGCTCGCGCAGGTTCAAGGTTTATCACGTTGATTTCTCGCCGGACGCCCGATACATCGCGTTCAGCTACGGTCCTTTCAGCGGCGGACAGCAGGTAGGCGGCATGGCCCGAGGCTGGAACATCTGCGTCAGCGACCTATCCGCCGGTAACGACCGGCAGCGCATATATGGCAAGGTCACCGCCGACGGCAACCATAACAAGGAGCCCGATTGGGTGCCAGCCGTAAGGACACGCGATGAAACCGCAACAGTAAAACCGCCAAATAATTAGCCCTGCGACTGCGCGGGGTCTTGGTGTGGAGGACTTATTATGGCGAAGAAATGGCATGTCATACAAACTGGCTTGTTCCGGCCAAGTGCGGGAATTTTGCCGGCCGCGGCGGCGTCTCTACTGATAACCATCACAGTTATTTGCGTACCCGAATCATCTGCTGAACAATTGCTGCCGATAGGTCCGGCGCCGCGAACCGAGCTTAAGCTGCAGGAAATCCCTTATAAGATCGTCTATGAAACCTACCGCAAGACCCCCGATCCAGCCGGGGGCGACAGAGAAAACTGGGAATTGTACATCGTAAATGCCGATGGTTCCAATCCGGTTAATCTTACCAATACAGCCGACGTGGATGAGATGTATCCGCACGCCTCTCCTGACGGCAGCAAGATTTGCTTTGTCGCCGATGAGCTGGTGGGCAAAGAGAAGAGTCGAAATGTCTATTATATGAATGTTGACGGAACTGCTCGCGTGAAAGTTGCTGAAAACGCGAGGGAGCAGTGCTGGAGCGCCGACGGCAAAACTATCGCCTATCTAAAGGGAGAATTCCAGCGCTACACGATTACCGATTATGCCACCAAGGGACTTTTTTTCTACGAGCTGGCCACAGGTAAACACACAGAGCACCCAAATAAAAACCTGCACCATCTCTACAACATCTGCTGGTCTCCCGACGGCAATTGGTTCGTCGCGACAGTGCACGGTGGAATGGGCTTCAAACATGCCATCTTGGCTATCGAAGCCGATGGAACGAAGGTCTTTGATCTGACAAAGTTCGGCGTTACCGGCTGCAGACCCGACTTCAGCAGCGACGGCAAAAGAATAACCTGGGGGGCAACCGACTGGGATTTATGCGTCGGCGATATCGATTTTGCCGGCCAGCCCACGGTGACCAATGTTCGGCGGGTAGTGAAGTGCCGAAAAGAGTGTGAGGTGTATCACTGCGACTTTTCGCCCGACGGCAGGTACATTGCTTTTAGCCACGGCCCCGCGGCCGAGGAGCAGGTGGGCGGCAAAGCGCCCGGCTGGGACATCTGCATTGCTGATATAGCCGGCGCGGCCGGCTCGGCGCCACCCAAATGGGTCGAGATCACCGCCGACGGTAATCACAACAAGGAGCCTGACTGGGTGCCGACCCCGCGTAAAACGCGGGGCTAAATATTTAGCCGCCGGTTTCACCGGCGGTTCAGACCCGCAGCGGAAAGTGAAATCCAAACAGAAAGAATTTGCCGTGAGCATGGTGCGACTGGGGCAGGTGAAGGGCCAAGTTTTCCGGTTGTTACTGGCGCTGGCAGTTGTCACCGGCTGCCGCCGGGCCAAAGAAAGTACGCCTCAGCCGGAAATCATAAAAACAAAAACCGGCATAGAAATGGCGGCGATCCCCGGAGGCTGGTTCGAGATGGGAAGCAAGGATGGAGCACCGGATGAAAAGCCCGCGCATAAAGTATGGGTAGACTCGTTCCTGATGGATAGATTCGAGGTAATTCAGGAAGAGTTCAGAAAGTATCAGCTACCGGACCCATCTCACTTCAAGGGTCCAAAGCAACCCTTGGAGCAGATAAACTGGACCGATGCCGCCCTTTACTGCAATGAACGGTCAAAGGCGGAGGGTCTTGCGCCTTGCTACGATGAACAAACCTGGCAATGCAGCTTCCAGGCAAACGGCTACCGACTCCCAACCGAAGCAGAATGGGAGTACGCCTGCCGGGCCGGCGCCGGGACCAAGTACAGCTTTGGCAACGATGTCCGCGACCTCAATGCCCATGCCTGGTTCGCGGAAACTGCCGCCGGCAGGACTCATCCGGTCGGACAGAAGAAACCTAATCCCTGGGGGCTTTACGACATGCACGGAAACGTAGCAGAATGGTGCAACGATTTCTATTCGCCGGATTATTACAAACAAAGTCCGCAGAAGAACCCAACAGGGCCCACCAAAGGCAAGGAAAGAGTTCTGCGAGGCGGGGCGTGGAACTCCAGCGCCGATGCTTGCCGATCATCCTACCGGGCAAGCGACCCATCCATCGACGATACCTGCCTGGCCAGCGACGCGATAGGCTTTCGCTGCGTGAGGAATGCGACAACGAATCCATCGCCACAACAGAACGTGGACAAAAACGATCCGCCCCAAGATGCACCGAAGACCGGATTCATTTATGATGACATTTACCTGGAGCACAAAACTACGCCGGACCATGCCGAGAAGCCGGCCAGATTAACCGCGATAGTGGATAAACTCAAGGCAACAGGGCTGTACGCCGGACTGCTGACGGTTTCGCCCAAGCCGGCCGACGTGCAGTGGATCACCACAATTCATTCGCAGCAGTACGTAGAGCACGTCAGGAAAAGCTGCCGGGAGGGCGCTACTTATCTGGATTCTATGGATACTCCAATATCGGAGAAATCTTATGACGTTGCCCTGGCGGCAGCGGGCGGAGCTCTCTGTGCCATAGATGCGGTCATCGAGAGTAAAGTCACGAACGCTTTTTGCGCGGTACGTCCGCCGGGCCACCACGCGATGAGCGATAGAGCGATGGGCTTTTGCCTGTTTAACAACGTGGCCATCGGCACACGATACATCCAGAAAAAACATAACCTGCACAAGATTCTAATCGTGGATTGGGACGTGCACCACGGCAACGGCACCCAGGCAGCATTCTATGACGATCCTTCGGTGCTGTACTTTAGCGTTCACCAATATCCATTCTATCCGGGAACGGGAAGCCAGGCGGAAAAAGGCAGCGGAAAAGGGCTGAACTACACCATAAATGTGCCCCTGCCGGCCGGTTCCACAGATGCCGATTATCTGCGGGCGTTCAAAGATAAACTTGAGCCGACAGCCCTTGCATTTTCCCCTGACTTTGTGCTTATTTCTGCCGGATTCGATGCCCATGAGGATGACCTGCTCGGCGGTATGCGGGTGACCGCAGAAGGATTTGCCAAGCTCACACGGATTGTCAAGCAGATAGCCGAAAAGTGCTGCCGGGGTCGCCTGGTATCGGTCCTGGAAGGAGGCTACCATCTGGAAGGGCTGGCCGCTTCGGTGGAAGCGCACATCCGCGTTTTAATGGAATGAAAACTACGGGAACCCCACGTGAAACACCGAACATAACCCCGCAATGAATTGCGGGGCTAAATAATACCGGCGAGAAACTCAATGCTGTTTCACACCTGGCCGTTTGCGTTATTCTTCATTGTCTTATATCCGACCTATCTGATTATCAAGAACACCAGGCTCAGGCTGCCCCTGCTTTTGGCTGCCTCTTATTTCTTCTACGCGTGCTTCAACCCGCTTTATCCGATTCTGATTTTGTATTC
>JAFNGF010000119.1:0-4985 GCA_017885385.1 Planctomycetota bacterium | reverse complement strand
GGCTTATCTTTCTACACATTCCAGTCGATGACCTACACAATCGAATACTATCGCGGCAACATCGAGAGAGAGAAAAACTTCCTAACGTACGCGGCCTTTGTGTCCTTTTTCCCGCGGCTGGTTGCAGGGCCGATCGAAAGAGCTAAGAATCTGCTGCCGCAGCTCCGTCGAACGCCCGAGGTTGCTCCGCGCGACATCGCCGACGGGCTTTCATTATTCGTCGTGGGCCTTTTTAAGAAAATAGCCCTGGCGGACTATCTGGCACTGTACGTTGATAAGGTGTACGGTGCTCCCGAACAGTACCAGTCGCCCGCCTTAATTTTGGCTACCTTTTTGTTTTGCTGGCAGGTCTATTTCGACTTCAGCGGCTACACGGATATGGCTCGCGGGATAGCACGGATGATGGGCGTCCGTTTGATGCTGAACTTCAATAATCCATATTTGGCAACGGGACTGGGTGAATTCTGGCAGAGGTGGCACATCAGTTTATCTTCGTGGTTTAAGGACTATGTCTATATTCCGCTGGGCGGCAACCGCAAGGGTAGATTCAACACCTACCGAAATATGTTTCTGACAATGGTAATCTCGGGCCTGTGGCACGGGGCCGCCTGGACGTTTGTCTTATGGGGTGTGGTCCACGCCCTTGGACGCTGTGTGACGCGGGAGCTGGAAACGACCTCGTTCTACCAACAGAAAGTGCCCAGGATTGTCAAACAACTGCTTGTGTTTGGTTTCGTTACGTTTGCCTGGATTTTCTTCCGGGCCGAAAGCATCACCGACGCCTGGCTAATTATCGCCAGGATATTCAGCTCCGGCGCCGCGGATCCTTATTGCCCGTTGTTGGCTCTGGCTTTAACCTTTGCTGTCTGGCTGTATCAGTTTGTCTGCGAATCCAGGCTTAGGCGGCTTCTTGAGCCCAGGCCGGTGCGCATAGCGATCATAATTCTGATGATTCTTTATATGGCTATATTTGCCGCCTCAAGCGAGAAGCCGTTTATCTATCAGCAGTTTTGAGGCAGAAAAACGCCGCGATGAATCGCGGTGCTAAACCCGTCTCGAGCCGGGTCGAGAGATATTTAGCCCCCCAATTTATTGGGGGGTTCTTTGACGCGGTCAGAATATGGCACAGCAAAAAGAAGTGGCACGGGCTTGCAGCCCGTGGAAACACGGCCAGGATGGCCGTGCCACAACTGGGCTGCGTATGCCCTATTTTTTATCGCCGGGCGAATGGCTTGCTACCGGCTTGGTCTTGGCAGCGTTATTTGTCTTCGTGCCCAGGCTTTGGCCAGCCCCCGCGTGGCACGGGCTTGCAGCCCGTGGAAACACGGCCAAGATGGCCGTGCCACAACTGGTAGAGNNACGGCCAAGATGGCCGTGCCACAAAGGGCTGAGCCGGATTATCGCCTGCCCTACCAGTTGAGCAGCGACTACTGGCTGTACAACCGCTACTGCCGATGGGCCTGCTCACGATACGATGTGCTGGTAGTCGGCGATTCGGTCGTCTGGGGCCATTACGTGTCCGAACACAATACGCTGTCGCATTACCTCAATGAAATTGCCTGGGGCGACCAGTTCGCCAATCTGGGCGTGGACGGCATACATCCGATCGCGCTGGAAGGTCTGCTACGTTATTATGCGCGGGACATATCCGGCAAGACTGTTTTGCTGCATTTTAATCCGCTCTGGATAAGCTCCCAAAAGCACGATTTACAGACCGACAAAGAATTCCAGTTCAATCATCCCAAACTGGTCCCGCAGTTTCTGCCAAAGATTCCATGCTACAAAGCCTCCTATTCAGAAAGAATCGGTGCTGTCGTTCAGCGCTACGTTGCTTTCTTGGGCTGGGCGTCCCATCTGAAGCAGGCCTATCTTGGCAACCTGGATTTACCCAGATGGACTCTGGAACATCCTTACGCAAACCCACTTATGGAAATTTCAAATTTCAGATTTCAGATTTCAGATTTGCCGGCCATAGGCCCGGCGGAACATGTCCCCTGGGACGAAAAAACGGCGGCCAAAAGAGACTTCCAGTGGGTCGAGCTGGAGACATCGCTGCAGTGGCGGTCTTTTCGGCGTTCAGTCGAGCTACTGCGAGCAAGGGGCAACACAGTGTTCGTCTTGGTAGGGCCTTTCAACGAGCACATGATGAACGACGAAGGCATCGAGGCTTATCGAAAGATAAAAAGCCAGGTCGAGCACTGGCTGCAAAAAAATAGCGTGCCCTACTTTATGCCGCCGGTGCTGCCCAGCAGATTATACGTGGACGCCAGTCATCCACTAAGCGAGGGATACGCTACGCTCGCAAAACAAATCTTTGAAGATCATTCCTTCAAGACAGCGTTTAGCCGTCGCCGGGACGGCGACGCTCCATAAACTAAGGCGCTGAAAAATAGCGTTTGACGGCGCGTTCACATCCCATTATACTCACTGTTTCGATTTTGACCGAAGGCAACAGTTAGTCCTGGGAGAAGAAAATGGATGATAGCAAAATTGTCGCTGAAGCTATAACCTTTGACGACGTCCTGCTTATACCGGCTAAAAGTGATTTCGTGCCCAGCCAGGCAGAAACCAGCACGCGCCTTACCAAAAACATCACCATAAATATCCCGATCGTCTCGGCGGCNNATGGATACGGTTACCGAGGCCGCCCTGGCGATAGCGCTGGCGCAGGAAGGCGGAGTCGGAATAATCCACAAGAACCTGTCCATCGAAGCCCAGAAGCGAGAGGTCGTCAAGGTCAAACGCTCCGAGAATGAGCGGATTCTGGACCCGGTAACACTTTCGCCCCGCGAGCCGGTCAGAAGGGCACAAGAGCTGATGAATGAGCAGAACGTCTCCGGCATCCCTATCGTCGACGGCAAAAAGCTGGTGGGCATCCTGACACGCAGAGATATGAAGTTTCTCAAGGACTATGATGTCAAAATAGATACTGTAATGACTAAGACCAATCTGGTTACCGTCCCGGCTAATATCAAGCTTGAACAGGCAAAAGAAATTCTGCAAAAACACAGGATCGAGAAGCTGCTCTTGGTTAATAAAAAAGGCGAGCTGGCGGGCCTAATTACGATGAGGGACATCGACCGTGTTCAGCAATATCCAAGGGCGGCCAGAGACGAGCGCGGCAGGCTCCGCGTCGGCGCGGCGGTGAGCGTGCACGATTACGAGCGAATTGATGCTCTGATAGAAGCCGACGTTGACATCATCGTCGTTGATACGGCGCACGGCCATTCGCAGAACGTCATCGACACGGTAAAGACTATTAAGAAGCGCCACGAAATCGACGTGGTTGCCGGCAATATTGCCACCGCAGAAGCGGCGAAGGACTTGATCGCCGCCGGTGCAGACGCCGTAAAGGTCGGTATCGGGCCCGGTGCAATCTGTACCACAAGGATAATCTCCGGCGCAGGAGTCCCGCAGGTATCGGCAATAATGAGCTGCGCCAAAGCAGCCGACAAATATGACATTCCGGTTATCGCCGACGGCGGCATCACGCACTCCGGCGATATAACCAAGGCGATTGCCGCAGGCGCTTCCAGCGTGATGATAGGCTCATTGTTTGCCGGCCTGAAGGAAAGTCCCGGACAACTAGTCATCTACAAGGGCAGGCAGTTTAAGGAATACAGGGGCATGGGCTCTTTGGGGGCGATGGTCAAAGGCTCGGCGGAAAGATATGGGCAAAAAAGCGCAACCGAGCAAAGCAAGCTGGTGCCCGAAGGTGTGGAAGGACGTGTGCCGTACCGCGGCTCACTGAGTGACTTCGTTTATCAGCTAGTTGGCGGACTGCGAGCCGGCATGGGCTACTGCGGGGCACGAAATATCGAGGAGCTTAGAAACAATGCGCGATTCGTCCGACAGAGTAAGGCCTCTGCTATCGAATCGCATCCACACGATATACAGATAACCAAGGAGGCGCCCAACTACTCAGCAGCCTTACCCTCCGAAGATTGAAAATATTTAGCTCCCAAATTTATTTGGGGGGTCTTTCCTTGCGGCGGTTTTACCGCCTGCTCATAAAATGTCGGACAAAACCTATGTCACGTGAGATAATAGCCATCCTTGACTTTGGCAGCCAATATTGCCAGCTTATAGCCAGGCGTGTTCGCGAGCACAACGTTTTTTCCCGCATTTTACCCGCCGATACAACTATCGAAGAACTGTCGAACCTGCCGGTTAAGGGCTTAATTCTGTCCGGCGGGCCCGCAAGTGTCTTGGACAAGAATGCTCCCCGGTGCGACAACCGAATCTTCGAGCTGGACGTGCCGAGTTTAGGCATCTGCTACGGGATGCAGCTTGCCTGTCGGATGTTGGGGGCAAAAATCATAGCAGCCGAGAAACGCGAGTACGGCAGAACAAATCTGTCGATCCTTGACAAGAGTGACTTGTTCGCGAATATGCCCGGCTCAACGGTCGTCTGGGCAAGTCATGGCGACCAGGTCGGCAAATTAAGCGATGACTTCGTCAAACTGGCGACAACGGCGAACTGCCCGTTTGCCGCCGTACGGCACNNGCTGCAGCGGCGACTGGAAGATGAGCGACTTTGTCAATGAGACGGTCAAGACCATCCGTAAGCAGGTTGGCGACGCCAAAGTGATATGTGGTCTGAGCGGTGGCGTAGATTCCTCGGTCGTGGCGTCACTTGTTCATAAAGCTGTAGGTGACAATCTCGTCTGTATTTTTGTGGACAACGGCCTTTTGCGAAGAAACGAGGCGGAAAACGTCGTATCTACTTTCGCAGACCATTTCCATATCGACCTGCGGGTGGTGGATTGGTCGAGGCAATTTCTCTCGGCGCTGGCGGGCGTGACCGACCCGCAACAGAAACGCAGAATAATCGGCGCCGAATTTATCAGGGCTTTCAAATCCGAGGCGGTTAAAATTCCCAACGCCAAGTTTCTCGCCCAGGGCACACTTTATCCCGACGTCATTGAGTCCGGCTCAAAACCTGCAGTGAAACCGGCAAAAGAAAGACCCCACGTGAAACGTGG
>JAFNGF010000118.1 GCA_017885385.1 Planctomycetota bacterium | reverse complement strand
TTGCTATAGTGCCGTAGTATAGGACCGCTCCGCGAGCTTCGTAGCCGCCTTCCTGCAAGACACGCTGCGAAGGCACATAGCCGAAAACATCGTTGCAGTACCCAGCCACCCAGACCGGTGTGCCGGCCAGCTCAGCCTTCAAACGAAGCGAATAGTCCACGACCACTTCACCGGCTAGCCCTATCATCGTCAAGTCATCGCCAAATCGAGCGACTTGCACCGGATACGGATATGTCGTGCGAATCCCGCCCTTTTCTTCCAGCTCTCGGAGCATATCCTCGGCATGCCGCTGTTCATACTTGTCAGCGGACTGCGCTTGTTGGCGGAGCTGCTCGCGGCTGGGCGGCTCAGCCAGCTCCAGGGTCACCTCTTCCAGGGCAAGCCGCAGCGGTCCTCGCAACGGATGTGGCCGTGTCAGCAGGGCCGCCTCGACGCCGTTGGCTAAGGCTCGCCCATGCTGCTTGGCCCATTCAAGGGTGCGCCGTGGGGATGGGTTTTGGTCGCCGCCGCACCCACTAATGAACATCGCCGCTGCACCCGGATGCGCCTCTTCCAAATACTGTTGAGCGAACCCGGCGTAATCACCGCAGAACTGGTAGAAGTCAAGAGTCGTGTTGTGGCATGCGTAGCCGAATAAGACTGCCCGCAACTTTCCATCAGGGCCGTCAACTCGCAGAACAGGAACGGCGTGATCGACGGGACCATCGGCGTTGGGGGCGATGGTATAGCCGCGCTCGCTTTCCAATCGCCGGTTCATGGCAAAACCCGCTCTCGCGTGCATATAGGATAGTTGCGCCGGGGCAAGGTCTTCTATGGCGCGACCTACAAGCTCGATGAGCTTACCTTCCAGGTCCTCACTGTATTTCTTAATCAGTGGGATTTGTTCGGGCGGCAGATCGAACGTTTGCGTGGCCCTCCAGGTCCTTAACTCCGGCCCGCTATGCGTGTGAGAAGCATTGAGCAGCAAGCCCTGCGGGCGAAGCTCAAATCGCTGGCTAAGGTCCTTTTCCATCTGGTCTCGAAACTCCCGCGGAAAACCGATTAGGTCCGCGGTAACAATAACCAGACGGGCGCCCTGGGCATCTTCCAGCGTAAGCGCCTTGGCGTACAGGTCATGGACCTTTCCCTCCGAGGGTTTCGTCCGCGCCGCGTACCCTGCCATCCACATTGACTGATCTGGAGTGATTACTACCTTGGCCAGTCCCGCCTTCCACGTTGCCTGCGTCTGGGACACCGCCGCGTGGGAACGCGCCTGCGGAAGAACGAAAGTGCCAAAGGCACAAAGTAACAAAGTGGCTAAGTGCCTCTGTGCCTGTGTCCCTATGTGCCTGGACGGTATGTGCATCATAATCTCCTTAATATCTTCCTTTTGAGCGATCTATATGGTATTATAATCCCATTCGTTAAGTGAACGAAGTTCAAATTAATTCATAAATCTCTTGCCAAATGAAGGGAGCTGGAAATGAATACGAGCAATTTGACCCGACGAGAGTTCCTGGCTACCGCGTCGAGCAGCACTATCGCCGCCGTAGTTTCAGGAGCGATTCCTGCCCATGCAAGCATAAGCAAGAAAGCAGGTAAACCGGCAATCCTGGGTGGTAAGCCAATCAGAGCCAAACCATTCCCGAGCTGGCCGGTCTGGGATAGAGCCGCTGAGGAATCTGTTCTATCTATACTTCGCAGCGGAAATTGGTGTCGGCTCCAGGGCAAAACGGTATCCGAATTTGAGAAAAAGTATGCCGAATTAATGGGGGCGAAGCGCTGCGTTTGCACGGTAAACGGCACCAATGCTCTGCTTACCGCCCTGCACGTGCTTGATATTGGCGTAGGAGACGAAGTCATCGTCTCTCCTTACACATTTATTGCCACTTATAACGTGGTTATTAACTCCTGCGCCCTGCCGGTTTTTGCCGATACCGACCCTGAAACCTTTCAGATAAACCCGGACAAAATAGAAGAAAGAATCAACGAAAACACCAAAGCGATTCTTCCAGTCCATATTTTGGGTTTGCCGGCAAATATGGATAAGATCAATGCTATCGCCAAGAAGCACAACCTTAAAGTCATCGAGGACGCTTGTCAGGCGTGGCTGGCCGAATGGAGGGGCAAGAAGGTCGGCACGCTGGGAGACTTAGGCTGCTTCAGCTTCCAGAACTCGAAACACTTAGCCTGCGGTGAAGGTGGTGCAGTCATCGGAAACGATGACCAAATAATGGACCGATGTTTCTCTTATCACAACTGCGGCAGACCGTACGGCAGTGTGAAAGCGACCAGTGGCTACCCCATCATAGGAACCAATCGCAGAATGACGGAATACCAGGCGGCGATACTCCTTTCCCAGATGCAGCGCCTCGAAAAAGATACGGCAAGGCGTACCGAGAACGCCAGCTATTTGACCTCGCGAATTAAAGACATTCCGGGCATTGTTCCCCACAAACTATATGAAGGCGTAACCAGAGCCGCATACCATTTATACCCGTTCCGGTATAAAAAGGAGCAGTTCAACAACCTGCCGAGAAGCAGATTTCTCGCCGCCCTTGAAGCGGAAGGCATTCCCTGCTCCGGCGGATACGGTCCCCAATACAGAGATGGCTTGATTGAAGCTGCTTTGAATTCCAAGAATTTCAAAAGAGGTTTTTCCAAAGAGAGGCTGGCCAGATACCGTGAGGAGCTTCACTATCCCGATAACGACCAGCTTTGTGAAGAAGCAGTATGGTTCACTCAGAATTTGCTTCTTGGAACCAGAAGCGATGTCGATGACATAGCGGATGCTATATTGAAAATCTATGAGAACAAAGATGATCTGGCCAAGTTGCAAAAATCGTAGCGCAGTTAGGCTGCTCGCCGTCATCTGCCCCTCGCTGACGCTCAGGACTCTGTCTGTCCAGGGTGAAAAGGACAGATTCCTCCCTCGATTTGTTCGACAACGCTCCGTCGTCATAGCTGTGGAGCATTGGCGACTTGTGCGGTCCCCGTTAGAAGCAAGTCCCTCGGCACCTATGACAGATGCTCGGTCGAGCTTTCTAACGGGGCGGACCCAGCGAGTCTGCGACATTTGATCGCTGTTACATAGTCGATTTCTTTGCGGCCTCGTGATGTGACTGCTTCGTAGAATGAACAACCCGCCTTGACCCTGCCTTAAGAGCAAAATGTGTTTCAGCTTTTCTATCTTGGCGAAGAGCAAAATAGAGCGATGCTAAATTATGGTGAATATATCTGTCGAAATCACGGTTACGCCTGTGCCCATAACGGAGTATACTCTCGTAAATCGTTACAGCATCCTCAAACCTTCCTTGGTATATGGCTTCTTCAGCCCGACGTATCGCTTTTGTCGGATGTTTTTTCTTCTTTCCGTAAGGCCAATCGCCTTTTTGAACAAATAGCCTGGGATCAAAAGTCGTTGTGGCCCCCGCCTGCGCGGGGGCAAGCTTGCCCCTGCGAAAGCAGGGGCCCTGCCATATAGGATTATCGTCTGAAAATCCGGGCGTAAACGGCCGGGCAACATCCTTCCAATCAATGCCTTTGCCGAAACGTCCTTTGTCAAACACAGTAAAGATGAGTTTTCTAACAAGCCTTTCTATTAAATCTGTTTTTTCCTCACACTCCGTTAACAACTTTTCCTGAAGAGACTGCAATTCTTCTCTGCCATTCTGACTAACCTCATCCTGGCGAAAATAGTACATAAAATAATTTACAGTTTGAAAGTCCGGAATTTTTATTTCAGACTCTGCGGCAAGCCGAGAGAGCTGATTGTAATGCTGTCGGTAAACTTGCTCTTCGCTGCAGCAGTGTTCGATAAGTCTTACCAGGTCAGCTGCAACGCCATCCAAAAACTGGCATCTTGACAGATTAGAGCGGTGTGCAGCTTCCTCCCAATCCGCAATTGTTAAGGAATTATCAAAGAATAGAGTATTGTTAAAATGGACCTCATAATGGACTAATCCTATATCGTGATTTTTGCGCACCTCCGCAATTATTTGGGCGTGATGTCGGCGGATCCACGAGAGCGCCTTTTGTAACGCCTTCCACATTTTCTTCTTTGAAGTAGCGGCCCCAATTTCATCTAACATCTGATACAATCTGGCGTCTAATCCATCGCCAAATCTTGAGTCGTCGGGATGCTCTACGCCCCAGATAGAAAAGGCTATCGGCTCGCCTTTGTATAAAAGCTCCTGATCCTCATATATCCCCATACCGATAGGTACCATTACTGCCCGGCCCTGTGATAATGCGTATTGCGAAAGGACGACTTCGTTTATTACGCTGCGAAATCTTTTCGCTCTATAAGGCTCACCCACATCATACCTGAAGTCTTCGGTTGTCCCGTCAGGGGTTGTGTTCGGAATCAAATATGGAATGTTACCGTCGCCGAGCATGCGGATATGGCGTATTTCGCCTTTCTTAATCCTCAAAATTCTATCGGTTATGCCTTTAATCTTAATAGAGCGGACCCACCGGCTATTGGCCTTAAAGTAATCTTTGGTATCCAATTTGATTATGACGCTGGTTGGTTTAACAATATCGCCAAAATTGTCGAGGTAGATGACTCTGCGAATCTCTTCAAGGTATTTGCCGCGAAGTCTACTTTTTGGTTGAACAAAAAGCCCCCAGTACGGAGAAACAATTCCTGCCCCTTTATTTTGTACTCTGAAGTCTCTTAGACTTCTGATGCACGATTTGATTTTCTCCACGGTGATTTCAGAGGAGATATTTCTTAATACTTTCAGATTGCCAAAGGGCGAACTTGTCACTTTATGTTGTTCTCCGCCGTTATCGCAAGCAGCTTGTGGCATAAAGTATCGGCTCAAACTTTGCCAGCTCTTTTATTGGAACCGCCCCCCACGTTGTATTTAAGTGTCCGAGCATTTTGCGGCTGTTTAAGTTTCGAGAATATGCGACCAGCGCCTTGGTTGCCTCTAATTTACGCCAACCAGCCGGCCACACTCGAAAACCTTTCTCCAGAAACATAGGTATCGACGCATAGGTCTCCCGAGGCTCGTAGTGCCAATCGCAGATTATTATATCCTTGGGGATTAGGTCGATCGCGCCGGCAGTGCCGTTAGCACTGGCTTCCCACTTTCCATAGTCAATTTTATTGGCGTCAATCAAGCGATCTCCCCACATCAGCATTTCAAGCTTCTTTTTCGCAACCAAATACTTGTGGTAGTCGTTGACAGCCTTGGCAAAAAGTTCGGCTTTGTCCTTGCCTTTGCAGCGGGGACAGGCGTCTTCGCCTATAAGAAACACCTCATCCATTCCGACATGAAGGGCGTCGGCTTCAAAGATGGCTATCAGCTCATCCATAAGCCTGAATACCACAGGATTGATCTCAGGATGCAGCGGACACCAGCTTCGACAATAGATCCCTTCGTTGTTGGGGTGTTGTCCAGGGGTCTCATCGAATTGAGGATACTTGGCTAATAACGGAAAACTGTGTTTACTCCACGACTGATGGCCCAGACACTGGAATTGTGGGATAAGACGGATATGGTATTTCCTACATTCAGCAACCAGTTTTTGGATGTCTTCTTTCTTGCTTGGATTGGCTGTCCGCAGCTCCGGGTGAGACTGATATTCATAGCCGTAGTTGATCTCTGTTACGATTAAATTAACACCAAGATTGGCGAGCTGCCCTACGACTTCCGTAAGCTGCTCGGTTTTGTCCCGAGTAGTGATGAGGACGTGTATGCCTCGCCAGGGCTGAGATGGGGCGGCAGCAGGCGAGGATGATGCAAGCAAGATTGGTAAGATGCACAGTGCAAGCGTGCAAGATAGGGCTTTGTTCATCGCAAGGTCTCCTGAACAACAAAATATATGGTCAAGTCGGAGCTTCATAGCTCCGCGATTTTGCCCCCGCCAATGGCGGGCTGGACGTCCTTGCACGGACGGCAATTATTATACCGAGCTCGAGCCGGCAATTACAGAAGGTTTAGCAGCTGCTTTCTTGACCAGTTTCGCGCCTGAACACAAACGAGTGTTGAGACGGTGTGTTTTCCTGTACGAATGTAGTTCGTTCAAAGGCTGGCCGCATGAGTCCGCCGGCCATTCCTTGCGCCCTTTCCTTGCCGAACACATGGTCTTCCAGCAGAAATCAGTAATGTAATAGAAAACATTAAAGACGGTTCTGCGGTTTGCTTTGCCGGTTGTGCTTCTTTTAAAGCCTCCTGCGTGGTTTCTGGATTTGTTCTTCTTTACCCACCGTTTTGCGCAATCTTGCCGGAAAGGTAAGCACAATCTTGTGGGGAGATTTTCCTTGAAATCAAAGGGGACAATTGGTATAAGGAAAGCTGGTGAAACGTGCGGACTTTAGCTTTCTGACCTTTACGACTTTTCTGGCTTTTTGTTGAAAGAGGAGGTGTCCCCTGCTTCCGCAGGGGCAGGCTTGGCCCCGCGCCGGCGGGGCTATAGCGTGGGCTTTATCGCCCGGAATTAGGATTTGTTGCATTCTAATTGACAGTTCACATTGGATTCTTGAAGGAAGGAGGTAGTTAACCCCGCCATAGTGATGGCGGGGTTAACCGGTTAGCCCCGCAATGTATTGCGGGGTTATTTTACGTGGGTGAAGATTTCAATGAAGGGCAAAATTCCCGTAGGGTATGCAGATTTCTGCATACCATCTGACGAATTTGGCGGTATGCAGAGCATACCCTACTCACTGAAGACAACGCGTGTTCTGGTGTGTGGTGAAAGCACAATAGTCATTATCTTTTTAAGGTTTTTGAGGGGCAATATTATGTGGAGAGAATCGATTTATTTATTTTCTTTTATGTTAGTGCTGTGTCCGGCCGGCAACGTCTCGGCTCAGTTGCCGCCGGGATGGTCCAGCCAAGATATCGGCGGGCCCCCTCAAGGGGGCGCCCATTACGAAAGCGCCACGCAGACCTGGACCATTCAAGCGGACGGCACAGGTATCGGAGGTACTGCCGACCAGTTCCACTACGTGTACAAGCCTCTGGTGGGTGACGGAGAGCTGGTTGCTCGTGTTGTCAGCCTGGGGCCTGCGGTGAACGAGTGGTCTAAGGCCGGTGTGATGATTCGCGAGACGCTTGCTCCTGGTTCCAAATACGCGCTCATGGCGGTAACGACAAATACGCCCGGCGGGAACCATGGCGTTACCTTTCAGGGGCGGGCAGCCACCAACGGCAGCTCGGATGATGACAGCAGCGGTGCAATGACCGCGCCTTATTGGGTCAAGCTAACGCGCAGCGGCAGCACGTTTACCGGCTACCATTCGCCCGACGGCAAAAATTGGACGGTGCAGTACAGTGCAACGGACCCCACCACGCCCACGAAACTCTACATCGGCTTGGCCGTCAGCTCGCATGTCGGCGGTACGCTGGTCACCGCCGTATTCGATAACGGGCCGACAAAGGCATACGATCCCGATCCAGCTGATCAGGCCAAGGATGTAACTACACCGCTGGTTCGGTGGACGGCAGGGGTCACTGCGGCTTCCCACGATGTCTACTTCGGAACGAATCCTACGCTGGGTCCGGCTGAATTCATAACCCGATACAACTACAACATGTACTATATCCCTGCTCTTGTCCCGGGAACTACTTACTACTGGCGTATCGACGAGGTGGAAGGAGACGGTGTTACAATGCACACCGGCGATGTCTGGAGCTTTACCGCTGCGCCATTGACAGCCTATAATTCTAATCCGGCAGATGGCGCCAAATGGATGGCCATCAATGCGGACCTTAGCTGGTCTGCAGGCGCCACTGGCGCTAAGCACGACGTCTACTTTGGCACCGACCAGACTGCTGTCGCTAATGGTACGGGCGGCACATTGAAAAGCCCCCAGCAGACAACGAAAACATACGAGCCTGGAACCCTTGCACTGGATACCACTTACTATTGGAGGATCGATGAGTTCGACTCCGGCGGCGCCAAGTATCCGGGCGCAGTTTGGAGCTTTACAACCATCGGCGCCAGCGCCGGTATCAGAGGATACTACTTCAATAACATGAATGTGTCCGGCGTTCCTGTGCTAGTCCGTATAGACCCCACGATCAACTTCAACTGGGGCGATCCTGGCTCTCCGGATCCGAAGGTCAATGTGGATAATTTCTCCGCCCGGTGGGTTGGCGTGGTGGAGGCGCTATACTCCGAGCCTTACGTGTTTACCAGCAACAGTGACGACGGAATCCGGGTGTGGCTGAACGACGTGCTGATCATTGATAGTTGGATAGCTCAGTCGCCGACCATGCACAGCAGCGCCGCCATTAACCTTGTCGCCGGGCAGCGATACGGCGTTCGAGTGGAATACTATGAAGATGGCGGCGGCGCAGTGGCACAGTTATTCTGGCAGAGTCCCTCCACACCCAGACAGATAATTCCTGCAGGCGCCTTGCAGCTTCCGCTAACGGCCGGTAACCCGAATCCGTCTAACGGTGCTGTAGATGTCAAGCAAATGCCCATTCTGAGATGGTCGGCAGGTGAGAAAGCTGTTAAGCATAATGTGTACTTCGGTACCGACGCCGCAGCGGTGGCAAATGCCACAACGGGCTCAGCAGGTATCTATCGGGGTCAGCAGGACCTTAAAGCTAACAGCTACGTGCCTACCGAAGCGCCACTTGCGTGGAATAGCACTTACTACTGGCGTATTGATGAGGTAAACGCCGCCGATACCTGGAAAGGCAGCCTCTGGAGTTTCACCACGGCCAACTTTATCGTTGTGGATGACTTTGAAGACTATACCGATGATGTCGGCAGCAGAATCTTCCAGACCTGGCGTGACGGCTGGGGATATAAGGAACCAGCGCCCGGCTATCCTGGTAACGGCACCGGCTCGGCTGTTGGTTACAGTCAGGCTCCCTTTGCCGAGCAGACTATCGTTCACGGCGCCAGCCAGTCGATGCCGTTAGGTTACGACAACGGCGGTGCAGCCGGCAAAGCCCGGTACTCAGAGACGCTGCGGGAGTGGGCCTCGCCGCAGGACTGGACCGTGAACAACCTCAAGGCGTTGACGCTGTACTTCTATGGCGCTCTTGGCAACGCTGCTGAACAGCTTTACGTAGCGCTGGAAGATAATGCTGGCCACGTTAAGCTCGTGAACTATCCTGATCCGGAGGCAGTTCAGAAGGCTGGCTGGCAGGAATGGAACATTGAGCTAACACAATTCAGCGCTGCGGGCGTGAATCTGAAGGCTGTCAAGAAGATGTATATTGGCCTGGNNGGCGTCAATCTGGCTGCGGTCAAGAAGATGTATATTGGCCTGGGCAACCGAACCAGTCCGACGATTGGCGGCACGGGCACGATATACGTCGATGATATCCGGGTATATCCCAGCAGATGTGTTCCTTCGTTTGCTAAGCCCACCGCAGACTTGAGCGGCAACTGCGTGGTTGATTACGCAGACCTTGTGATAATGGCCGGCGAGTGGCTTGGCAGCGGAGCTGGTCTGGTGGCTGACCTGGATAGGGATGGTAATGTTGATTTGGCAGACTATGCCAAGTTAGCCGACACGTGGCTTGAGGAGGTTTTGTGGCCGTAGTTGCCGCATGCAGCTAAGCCAAATGAATTCCCGCCCGTTCGGCTTGCGCTCAGGGCAGGCCGTGCGCGGCAATGACAGAGGGATTTGTATCATCTCGATTCCTGCGTTGGTTAGTTCGGCACGGGCTGGGTTTGTCTATATGTGGCTGCGCATTTAAGACATTCCTCTAAGGGACACCGGCTCGGGATATCATAAAGGTTGGTTTCACCAGCCGCTCCCGGCGTCACCTCCCCTAATGAACACTGTTCCACACTGTCACAGGTGCACATAGAAAAACGTTCTTGAAAGAAGGTGCTATCCGAGTAAAATGGTGCAGAAGGTGACGAATTTGTCTGGCAATAAAAGACGAATTGGTCTCATTCTTGGTGATAGTGTGCACATATCCATCTTGAGTCAGCAATTTGAGCTGGAGGCAAAAGATGTTATCGAAGACGGGCCTGATATTCGAGGCTTTTTTCCTTACATTGGCTGGAGCGTCCTGCCAGTCTTTGCAAGAGGCCAAGCCTGCGAGCTTGAGCGGGTCTTTGAATGATGTAAAATGTACTCAGAATGCCTTGATTATACCACAATACGATGTGTTTGAGATTACACTGCGACACAAAGGCGATTACCACGACCCCTTCTTCGATGTCATTATTGACCTTATGTGCACTTCCCCCACAGGAAAAGTAATCCAGGTGGGAGGTTTCTATTATGGTTCTGCTTCCGGCGCCGGTGGACACACGGTCGGCAGTCAAACCGATAACGGCAAGACGCAGCAGGAGAGCGGTCGTGGCACGGGCTTCCAGCCCGTGAACGCACGGCCAAGATGGCCGTGCCACAGGCTTGATTTATGGAAGGTGCGGTTTGCGCCCTGCGAATTGGGCAAATGGAAATACAACATTGTTTTCAAAAACGTAAAAGGAGAGATGGCATCCGGCCGGGGCACATTTATATGCGTGAAAGGGCGCAAACCTAATCCTGGATTTGTCAGGTGTAATCCGGCGAATCCCTTCAGGTTTGTGTTTGATGATGGAAGTCCCTATTTCCCTATTGGGCTTCAAGAGTGCTGGGGGGACGGTTCTGGAAACGGCTCAGTTTTGGATGAGTGCTCTATGGAAGGTCCTTTCCGGACTGATCTGAAGGATCCGCCGCCGCTGCCGTCTGGACCTATGTTTGTGCGCGGGCCATCCAGTAATCCTCAGAATGCAGATGTGTACTTCCGTTATTTTTCCAGATGCGGGTTTAATCTATTTCGGTTCTCCCAGCAGAATTGTTCATACCAGCTTTATCGAGACTTGGACCATTACCTTGTTCGGGAGGCCATCATGACGGACGAGCTGCTTTGCTGCGTCCGTAAGTACGGCCTGCGTATATTTTATGGGATATTCGGTTTCCAGGAGGTTTTCAACAACGGCCCATACGATGAAGAAAACATGTTGAAAGTTAAGAGATTTATAAAATACAGTGTTGATAGATGGGGCGCCTATGTGGATTTTTGGGAATTTCTCAACGAGCAAAAAGCCGGCGAGTGTTGGTACGATATTATGGTGCCATATCTGAAGTCAATTGACCCCTATCATCATCCTGTCACGACAAGCTGGGAACGACCGGAGATTGCCGGCATTGAAATCAATGCTCCTCATTGGTACCAGCGGGAAGATGAGCACGAATCGGACGTTGTTACCGCGCTAAGGGCAAGGGACTGGAAGAGATTCAATAAGCCTGTCGTTGTAGGAGAGCAGGGCAATCACATTGATAAAAGTAAGCCTCAGCCGCCGGGTGTTGGAGGCGTGTGGGATGAGAGCTCCGCCCTGCGTATGCGAATCAGGAACTGGACGGCACTATTTAACGAGATTGCATTTATATTCTGGAGCACCAGCTATGCCAGAGACGGTCATTACATGAACATTTGGCTTGGTCCAAAGGAGCGTCAGTACGTGCGAGCTCTGCAGGATTTTGCATGCCGGTTGGATAAGGACGTTCGTATGGTGCAGGTATCGGTCTGCGAGCCAAATGGTGTTCGGGCCTACGGGCTGGCTTCAGAAAAGAAGGCGGCCGTGTATATTCATCATTTCGGCGATCATTCCAAACCTGTTAAGAGTGTAAAAGTCATACTTGATGTGCCTGGTGGTGGCAAGGGATATTGGTATTTGCCGGAGAATGCTGCCGTTCTTGGAGTGGTAGAGGTATCAGCCGGCATGAATACCTTTGAAGTACCGCAGTTCGTTGAAGATATTGCCCTTCTTATTACACCTGATGGGCCGCCCGACATTGATAAAGACGGCAGCCCTAATCATCTTGACCCTGATGACGACCAGGACGGAGTGCCGGATGAGGAGGATGCCTTTCCTCTGGAGCCGTATGAGTGGCAGGATAAAGACAAGGATTTGATTGGCGACAATCTTGACGCCGATGACGATGGAGATGGTATCGCGGATGACATCAACAAAAATGGCATTCCAGACTGTGAGGAGTTGGACTTTGATGGCGATGGTGTCCCCAGATCGAGGTCTGTTCCCTGGGACGCTTTTCCGCTTGACCCGCAGGAGTGGCAGGACACGGACGGCGACGGCATAGGTGATAACGCTGACTTTGATGATGACAACGATGGTTATGAAGACGATGAGGAGATCAAAGAGGGAACCGACCCACTGGATAGATTGAGTTTTCCTCTTGTCTAATGGAGTTACAGCCTAGTAGGCAATTAACCGCAGGCCTCGGCGGTAAAAAGCGGTCATTGGAAAAACCCCGCAATACATTGCGGGGCTAACCGGTTAACCCCGCCATCACTATGGCGGGGTTACCCTTTGAAAGGGATGTGTGGTATGAAGGTTGAACAGGGCTCCGGTAATTATGGATTGCCCTGGCGCAAGCCATGCTGGGCATTACGGATAACGGCGTTGTTTTTGCTTGTGGTAACAAGCCCAAGTATGTCGACAGCCCAGGAAAAAAAAGAGATAGCGAATCCAGCCTTCGCAGCCGCTTCGGCGGAGTCGAATGTCCTGGTCTGGGACACACTGTCACCCTTTGTGAATGCGGTCGATATCCGAGATAGGAATAGCTGGAGGCCTGTCCCTACCGACCTTCTTACGCTTGAAGCCGACCCATCTGTTGCCTTTTCGGACCCGGGTTACTATGGAAGAGAATACTCTTTCACGGGAGACGCAGTAGTAGAAAATGAGCGTTTAACCGCCGTGTTCTGGTCAAGAAAAGGGAAAGTGGTTATCTACTCGCGGGACCCCGCTGAGCGCCAGCCCAGAGCAGATTCAGGCCAGAAGAGAGTAGAATTTATTCCTCTTCAGCTCAAAAGAGGGCCGGCGAGCATTACTTGCTGCAAGATATTGCAGAATACGGGTGACGAAGCAGCTTTGGAAGTTTCTTTCTCCGCCGAGGGAATAGGAGAGAATGTATCTGCCATTTTCTCGTTCAGCCCCGACTTGATCGGGGTCGAGATTAAACCTGCTGAGAATATGAAGGGAATAAGCCTTTCTGCTCCCATTGAGCATGGTATAGTGCCCGGTTTTATCGGCGACGATCTCATATTTGACCCCAGAGGATATCCGTCGGCGGATACGCTCTGTATTCCTTCGGAGAATCTGTTCTTAGGATTACTGAAGGGGGAGAATAGTATGCTGGTCATCACCTGGCCGGAGGGAAAACAACAAATGAGGCTTGTGCTCGATGATGAACAACCAAGCACCTCCGCCGAAGCGGCTTTGGCGCTCTCGCGAAGGCGGAAGTCCCGCCTCATTCCCGACTTGATCGGGATTGACTTTTACAATGACGGCCAGAGCATTTATCTGGCCATCTTGGACGCGCCAGGTATCTGGCATAAAGAAGAATTGAAGGCTTCTTATCTGGAAAAGGATATAGCTATCAATTGGAAAAGACCCTTTCCTGCAAAATGGATTACCCAATTGTATGAAGCAGACGTGAAAACCACTTTTGCGTTTAGAGAATCCAAAGGAAATATCTGGCGGGGTGTAGCTGGTGCGTATATCTACCCCGTCTGGTTTAGTGGGGATAGCGCTTTCTACCATCTTAGTAAGAAAATACCGCCCAAGGGGGAATCTCTGATCTATTTTCTGGAGAGAAAAGATACTCCCCTGTCGGTTTCTACTCCTGTTGATATTATCAAGGCGACTCTGGGCAGGCAAGCATCTGATACTATACTTGATCTGCCAGGCCGCAAGCTGCGCACCCATCATAGGCGGGGAAGCGCAGGCATCCGTCGTGCTTGTACGTGCGGCTGTACAGAAGCAATGCAGGTAGTTCTTGAGGCGGGCGAAGAAGTCCAGAGGAAAGAGTACGTCGAAGGAGCCGTAGACGATATGGTCTACTTTGTCACCCGGCACATGGAGAGAATCAACGAATATCAAGATTTTGCCAATAGCGTGATGGAGTTTCTAAGTCTGGCGAGGAAATCCAACGCTGACTTGAAACCATTTCTTGATAGTATGGCGTCAATAGCACAGCAGATACTCCAAGAATACAGCAGGCAGACAGATAATATCAAAAGTCTGGAATATACCGACCAGTTAGCTCAGAAGACAAAAGCTCTTACTGCGAAGATGGACGCAAGCAACCTGTCAACGTATTCGGACCTCAGCGAGAAATGGAGAGCAATGGGCGGGGCTCAAGACTCCCTTGTCGCCCAGTTTCACACCTTAACCCGGAAACTATCCCAAGAGGCAGGTTATGGTTGCGTAAATGACCCCAAGGCAGTGCAAATAGCACAAGAGGTCAGAATGCGTTGCAGGAAATGCCTTAGAAATCCTGATGGCTACGAAATATGGCCCAATTATTGAACCCTCCTTCTTGCTTTCGCAACAAAGCAGGGGGGAAATCGCAGACGCAGGATTATGAAACATAATGTTGTAGCTGTATTTGTTTTATCCGGGACTTTCGTTGCGCTTGCGGGCTGTGGCCGTAGTGCTCCAAACGACGCCCCAAGCGAAATAAGGACTAAGTCCGGCATAGTAATGGTTCAGCTTCCTGGGGGCTGGTTTACAATGGGAGATGAGACTGAGGTAGATGCGCAGCCCCATCAGGTTTATGTAAGCGCATTCTACATAGATAAGTACCTGGTGACTCAAGAGCAATACCAGAGAGTTATGGGAGGAAATCCTTCCCGTTGGAAAGGAAGTATGAATCCTGTGGAGCAGGTACGCTGGTCTGACGCTGCAAGATACTGCAATGCCCGTTCTCGCTTGGAGGCCCTTCAATCTTGCTATGATTTAAAGACGTGGGAATGTAATTTCGATGCAGATGGGTACAGACTGCCTACGGAAGCAGAATGGGAATATGCCTGTCGGGCGGCAAGCAAAACAACGTATTTCTTTGGCAATGATCCCTCAAAATTGCGGGATTATGCCTGGTTTGAGGAAAACTCCGGCGGACAACCTCGGCCTGTAGGTCAGAAGCTGCCTAATCCGTGGGGATTGTACGATATGTACGGCAACGTCTGGCAGTGGTGCAACGACTTTTANNCGCAGAGCTGTCGCTCCGGCTATCGTTATAATGAAGATCCCGGCTATGTGGATGTCTGCTTTGGATACGATATCTATGGCTTTCGCTGCGTTAGAAATGCCCCTCACGCCATATCTACTGAATGAGCCGGGGCAAAGGAAAATCAACACCAAAGAACACCAAGAGACAGGGCTCATTTATTCTGCCCCCTGCTTTCGCAGGGGCAAGCTTGCCCCCGCGCAGGCGGGGGTCTTTCGAGGCGATAATCAAAGCTGATCAAGGTGAACCAGCGGAAACGACGGGTCACGGGTCCGGGGCCTGCCGGCTCGTCGCTCGTCCCTCGGGTCACGGGATACCCAGTGCCTCTATTTGTTCCGTGAGCCTAAAGTATATGTTCGCGGTCAGATAAGTCAGAAAAACAGTCAATGCTACAAGGATAACCGTGATTATGATTTTGACAGTTACTTTGTAGCGCGGATTTAACCACACAACTGGCAGGGCAAGCGGTCCCAGGCAAAGCAGGGCAATTACTACAGCAGATGTGGAGAAATACCATTTTCTGCCTGACTTAGTAGATCCATCAAGGAATTCACCACAAAAGCGACACTTAATAGCCTCATATTGGATTGGCTCTGCGCAGAAAGGGCATCTTTTGGTGGCTTTAACCGGCTTATCTTTTTCCAAGAATGTAGTTTCCATGCGAATATCTTCCTCATTGTGCCGGCGAGAATCCGTCGCCCGTGACCCGTGACCCGTGACTCGAGCGACGAGAGACGAGCAACGGGCCACGAATTCGCCCGTCACTCGCCCGCCATACCCCTGCTTTCACAGGGGCAAGCTTGCCCCCGCGCAGGCGGGGGTCCGGCGAGTAAATCCGGCAAGGCAATTCGCAGGTCAAAAGGCCTGTGTTCGATAGAATCAAGAACCTGAACCTCACTCACTGTCAGCGTACGCGCAGGCGTAATTTTGTATCGGACATAACGAGCTTCTACCGTGCTGGATGGAATCAGCTCGTACATGAACCCAGCAGCAGTTTCATCATCGGGCATCATATAATTGACTGGAATATCTTTCCAGCGCAGATTCAGATCAAAGAAGCCTTGGCTGATGTACTCCTTTGCGTCTACGGAAGCGAGCACCTCTATCTTGTCCTTGACCTGCCCCTTCATCGCATCCCACCAAGGCCAGCCCGCGCCAAGATGAATACGGAAAGCCCTGCAGGATTCGATTACACCCAGGTCAACTGTAATGCCCGGCCTCTCCCCTTCATCCCAGCAAAGTCCGTAGGCCGGACCAATTCCCCCGGCATAAGGTGGCCCAACTACCCCATCGGTAAGTTTCTTTCCTTCCGCGTCACCAGCACCCCAGTGGGTTTTCGAAGGTACGGAAACCGTATAGCTCTTTTTCTCCGCCAGATTATGTCCATAGGTCACCCAGCGAGGCACATATTTTTCGTGGCCGACGTTTTTCCCATCCGAATAGCCGTACTTGACCTGGGCAACAGCACCTTTAAGATTCACCCGCAGCGAATTCGTCACGGGATGGTCTTCGCCCCCAACATTTATCGTGTATTCATGAGGCACTTTCTCAACTAACTCTGTATGGCTGCGTTCAATCAAAGAATAATCCTTCTGCACCTCACTCCAGTTGAAAGCAACCTCAATTGGCTTGAACCCAGTAATCTCCGGCTTATGGCTGACTTCCATACGAACGCTGTAGATACTGCAAGAATCCGTCCCTACAGCAGGACTATTAAGCAGGTACTTAAACAACACCGAATGAGTCGCCGGCGGAATATCCGCCACCTTCTCGTAATGGATCACATCCCAGGGTGGCTCAATTTTGTCCAGAGAATAAGTTTTTGCCCACGTTTTTCCATCATCGAACGAATGTAGTAGCTCGATGTGCGATTTTTGCGCCCGGTTATAGAACCGACCGCCGTAATTGATCTGTGTGATGTCCCGCGGCGCCTCAACCTTAAACACCACATACGCATCTTCGTTTGGCCTGACTGCGTGGATAACCCCCTGATAGCCTATGTGCTTTGGCTCGGAGGTTATGTTCTTCTCGTCCACGATGTAAGGTTTATAGTTTTCACCCTGAAGGTCCGGCCATAAGACAATGGACTCGGTCTGGTCGCCTATCCCCACATAGACGGTGTTTTTCCCCAGCAGCAGCCTCGGCTGTGTCTTGCTGTTGAGCATAGTTATCGCCTCAAACTCAATATGCTTTAGATATGCACCAGCCGGCTCGTCTTGGCTCATTAGCGAGACTTTTACCAATACTTCATAGGCGCCGTTAATTTCCTTCCCCAGCGATAGATTTACGCTATTGTTACCGACTTTTTCGTTCTTCACAACCTCTCTCCAAGTCAAACCATTAGTGGTACTGACAGAGATATTGGTTACGTCGCCGCTATTGCTCCTTTGCAAGTCGGCTCTAATCGTAAGGTGCGTAATAACATTGGCGCCCTCCACCTTGAAAACAATTTCACCCATTGCGCCTGCCTTTTCAGGTACGATACCTGCCGCGGCGGTGGCTTTGCAGTTGGAGATGCTGTGAGCGGCTTCCAGCAAAGAACCCTCAATGAGGTCAGGCTCGAACGTGCGAATACCGTTACCCCGAATCCGATATCGCTGGTTGGGTTTCTCAGGATCCTCGCCGTTATTAGGCACATAGTATTCCGGCGAAGTCCCGATGCTCTTATAGTAACGTGTATAAACTTCATTATCTCTGAGGTTAAGGGTGTAGCGATGACCGCGGTCCCAGTTATAGTAGTAATAGCGATACTTCAAACCGCTTGGCTTAAAACACCGATATTCCTGCTCAAGGTCACGAGCGCAGTCCGCCCCTGTTAGAAAACCGTTTTTGCCTGTCGCATTGAGGCAGTGATACCTGGCAATGTGTCCTGCTTCCACGCGACCACCAGACATGTCACAACCGCCGTCTCTGCCGATATCCTCAACCCCAGCGATAGTCCTGCCGTCACACAAGCTGTACACTGCTGACATGCTGTTATCATACATGTGCCAGCGACCGTCATATTCAACCTCCGGCACAGTATGCAGCGTAATATCCCAGAGTTTCACGTGGTACCCCATCGCGTCCCAGATCGAACAGCTGATACCCGCGATGGTGCTGCACATTGTGTAACCGTAATCATTGAGCTGCCGAATCGGGTCGGTGCACTCAAGACCATGCAGGACCATTGGGCTGGTCTGCCGCCGCCCGATATGATTCCAGTAAAACATCACCCAACATTTTTCGGCTGGACTTTGCCACCTGCTCGTAATGCTACGGATCATGCTATCCATATCATAGTAATCGGGGCAGGCATCGGTAATGACCTTGATATTACACACCTCAGCCGACGCCGTTGAGACAGCCAACATGAGTACGGTAAAAAGCAAGGTAATCTCGAACAAAGCTTTCATCTTTTTGTCTTCTTCGTTGCCGAGGCAAATATACTCTTTGAAAATAGTAACATTTATGAACCTCAAATACTACATACTACCACTAATACTGCCCAAAGACTGTGCGCGCGGTCAAAGGCGAAGTACCTCGCCGGGGTTCGCCGGATTCTTCGCTGCGCTTAGAACCAGCGCTTGTCTTTGGGAGCGCTGCGCCGGCCCCCGCGTCTTTCGACGCGAGTCGGGGCGGCGGGGCATCGCTGGTAATCTCAATATGTAGGTTTCCAACGCTGAATAGGTTTCCTACCGTCAGGTCTGGGCGTGAACATGTCTTCTTCGATAAGACCACATTCCCTTGCCATTCTGCGGCAGTATGCCAGATGGCCGAGTTCTCTGCCACCATTGTTTGTCCCAAAAGAGAATTTGGTTCTTGCCTGTTTAGCTCTTTTTATGAAGGTTGGGCTGGGGATGCCAAACGTGGCATTGATTTCTATAGCTACATCATTCTTCACGGCCGCCTTGATGACTTTGTCCATACGCTCTTGCGTCCAAAGCAGGTCATATTCATCGGC
>JAFNGF010000117.1 GCA_017885385.1 Planctomycetota bacterium | reverse complement strand
AGGCCTTTCGATACAAGGTCGCGTGCTTGCTCGGCAATACCGGGCTTAGTCGGAAAATAGTGGGGGTAATGAGTGTCGAAGGGGATGGCGTGCCAGTTGTACCAGTGCGCCGCAAGAGCAACGCCGAAGTACTTTTGCGCATCCAGGAGCGGCTTATTCTTTTGCTCCAAAGTGCCGCTCTCCGGCCCGATGAAGCTGCTCACTAACATCCACAGCCCNNGGACAGTGCAAATTTTCGATATATTTTGCATCCTTCCATCCAGCTTCCGCGATATATGCCCATCATTACCGCAAATGGGTTCTTATGATCGGAGCCCGGTACAGCCATATTCTCGACGCTCGTTTCTATGTAAAACTCCTTGCCGGGCTCTATGATGAAAGTTTTGTCCCACGCGTTGGGGTCGTGTGCGGCCATATAGATCGCGCTGCGGCCTTTGGTCGCGCATAAAAACTGCATCGGCATCGACCAGCCGTGCGGATACCTGTACGACATTCTTTCGGAGCAGCTTCTGAAAAGTCTGCCCGCGTTGCCTGTGGGAACGCCTATATCGTATTCTCCGCGTCTCAAATATCCGCTACACTTTGGGAAGTCGACATCGTAAAGCCCCCATATTTTAGAGTCATTGTTGACCCATATTCTCCACGAAGCTATGCCGGAATTCCGAGGAAGGTCGACCACGACCCGTACGGTAATGGCACCTTTCTCGTCCTGCCAGTCCATACTAAGCCATTCAAAAGTCGCCCGTTGAAGCCCATCTGCGAGTTTCTCAATTCTGTAAGAGGTGCATGGTAGCTGCGTATTTGAGAGGCTGCGTTTCTCTGTGCCCCGGCAGAGGGTCAGCTCCCAAAGCGTGTGTTTTCCGTCGACAGGCTGGATGTGGTTGACTCCTGCAGTGACGTCTACCATGGCAACAAGTCCGCTATGCTCGGGCTCGAATTCAAAACGAACAATATCATTCGCTAATACAATTTCAGATGCCTTGGCGGGGGACTGAGCAGACGATGGAGCCGTAACGTGTGCGACAGAAGCCGCAAAGACATACGCCAGTACTACACAGAATCTTAGTCTTACAGAGTGCATATCGTTCTCCTGTAACATTGGCCGGGCCATTTATAATAAAGATAACTGAAAGACGGCATATCTGCAATACTGTGGCACGCGCTTCCAGCCCGTGAAAACACGGCCNNCGGTTTTTTATTTATGCCGGTTTCGGCGAATGGCGAATATATCTGGAATGGGGAAAGCAAAAGCCTTTACCATGGTCGAGCTTTTGGTCGTTATTTTCATCGTAGGAATTCTGACGGCCATTGCGATGCCGCTTATACGGGGCAAAATCAGCTCTTCAAAGTGGTCGGAGGCTCAGACGGGGGCCGGAACCATCAGGACGGCGGTGCGCACCTACATAGCGGAGAAGGGCCCCAACCATGACTACAGTGATATTGAAGGGTCGCTTGCAACCGAGTCGATTTACGTGTCGTTAGGATTCAAAGGCAGCGACCTTGACGGCCGGTATTTCAACCAAGGCGACTACACCGTCGGCGATGTCTCGGCAAACCCTCCCGCTGTGTCATTACGGTGAATTCCTCGGTGGGCGATGGTCCGCCGGGCACGGGGACGCTTGCCGCCGATGGTGCCTGGACGGTAGCCGACTGACGTACAAGACCCCCCGAGCATTTTTTTCGCCTTATAGCAGCTTGCCCGTTTTTTTATCCCACCGTACGGTACGGACTTTCAAGCGGTGGTCGCCGTGACAGTCGGTGCAAACGATGCTTTGGGCGTCCGTCTTATCCGGGAATCGCTGCAGCCACAGCGTGACAATTTTGCCCGCAGGAACATCATGGCTGGCGTGACATTTCCGGCAGGCGGGATCAATGCCGTTCCGCGGATACATCACATCGGGCGGCGTCGTGTTGTTCTCATCGTTGCGGTGGGCGTAGGACGGGCCGTGGCAAGCCACACAGCCGACATCGGAGCCAGCGTGTTGCTTGGCAAGCGGCTCAGCCTGGTAGTTCGCGTGGCAAACAAAGCAAGGGCCATTTTCAGCGAGCACCTTGGTTGCTACGCCCGGCAAGGGATTCTCGGCTCGGCCAGGCTCATCCAGAAGCAACGGCGCATCCTGGTCAATAACCAATGCCGGCGGACCGCCCGGTTTCTCCGCTTGAGAAAGTTCAGGCTCACTCACTGGAGAGCAGCTCAGTAATGCTGCCGTCGTTATTGCCAACAGAGCAGCCAACAATGACAAAAGGCGATAGTTCATGTCTATTACCGACCGACCCTCGGCCTGATTCCCGCCTCGGCAGGAATGACGTGCCCCCGGCCCTGCTTTCGCAGAGCCAAGCTGGCCCCCGCGCAAGCGGGGGGCGGCAGGTCGGGTCGAAGGCTACACATATTCCCAGTCTCTTAGCCAGCGGTAGTTAGCCGGCAGATTGGCCCAGGCACGATCCATCGCCCGGTCCAGTTCGGCCTTTTCCTGCAGGTCGAGCTGGCGACGCTCCTTAACAGCTAATGCGACGTTGTCCACTTGCTGCGTGCTAACCAGGCCTGGCATCGGCGCGGTGATTGCCGGGTTGCACAGGATGTAGCGGATAGATAGGCGCGCAATGCGGTTGTCATCTTCAAAGTGCGGGCTGTTCGGCGAGCTGTCGCCCTTGAATACGGAGTTGCTGGCAAAGGGCTTTATGCCGAACCAGCCGACATCGTACTTTTTGATCGTCGCCCACAAGCCCGCCTCGTCGGAGACCACCTTGGTCCCTGCGGTATACGGCGTCAGGATGACCTCCATCTGGTTGGGGTACGTTTCAATCAGGTGCTTCAGGTGCTCACGGTCGTGGGAAGAAACGCCGATGAATCGGGCACGCCCGGTTTTCTTCGCCCAATCCAGCGCGGCGAATGCTTCCTGAACCTCTGCTTCGCTGTGCTGGTGACTATCGACCAGCAGGCTTATCCGCCACAGGTCGACGTACTCCAGGCCGGCTTCTTTCATGCCCATATCGAGTCCCTGCTGCAGCTTTTTGCGTGAGCGCCACTCTTCAAATCGGCTTTCCCAGATATGCCAGGAGTAGCCGAAGTACATCTTGTCGCGCCGGCCTTTCAGGGCCTGGGCGTATGCAAGAATTTCCTCGCGGCAGCAGGCATCGACGTAGTTGATGCCTCGCTCGATGCAGCGGGTGACGACCTCGTAGCGGTTCTTCTGAAAGTCGCGTCCGTTAATGTCCTCCGTCATCCATCCTTCGGCTTCCTGGCCGCCTATTATCTTGACCAGGCGTTTCCAGTGCCCGCCCAGAGCGACAGCCGAAACCATAAGTCCCGTCTTGCCGCATCGGCGGTACTCCATATCGGGATTGTAGTTCAGAATCCCCTCGACTTGGCTCGGGGCAGGCTTGCCGGTGCTCGATTTGGTGGTCCTGGCCTCCGCGTCTGCCGATGCGAGTCGGGGCGGCGGGTCGGCTGCGTGGACTTTTCCCGCAGCGGTCAGTCCCGTCGCGAGCACGGCCGCGGCGGCCGCGCTGTCACGCATAAACTGCCGGCGAGTGAGTTTGTTAACCATAGCTTTAATCTCCTAACTTATTCAGTGGCTTGAGAGTACCAAATCGGGTGCTGGATTGCAACTGATCGGGAAGAATAGCCACAGATTTCACAGACCCGTCCCTTCGGCACGCTCAGGGCAAGCTCTGAGCCATGTCGAAGGATTACACAGACTTTCTTTACCAGTGGAAATCCGTGTAAATCCGTGTCTAAAAGGCCACAGAGGACACAGAGTTCACAGAGAAATAGAAAAACAACCACAGATTTCACAAATTAGCACAGATTTCGTTTTTAACAGTGCGAATCCGTGTAAATCCGTGTCAAAAAAAAGGTGATCGAAAAGGATTCAGCCTTGCCGTAATTCTATCAACCCAGATTAACACGATTAAAAACTGAAATTATCCAGATTTGGGAAAAACTGGCATTTTTTGGCTATTTTTCAGAGACCATAGCCAATATCCGTTCAACAACGGGGTTTACAAGTCATATTGTGGGGATTAGGTAAAATGGGCAAGAAAAAACAGGTTAAAAAGTGTCCAGAAATGCGCAGAAATGCGCAGAAATTAGCGGAAATTTGCAAAAACGCGCGCGTTTTGAGCAGAAATTGACAGAAATTTATCACTTTTTACAAATTAACATTTTGTTAAAATGGGACGAATAGGTAAATCTATAGGCGGTGGATGGTGACTGGTGACTCGTCATTCGTGACCCGTGACTCGTTCTGTGCTGGGCATTCAGGATTTCAGTTTTTCACATGTTTTTCCACCCCCTGCTCAGTTCTTGGCAATTCCGCGGATAATCCAACGGGTACAAAATTCCCAGAAAATGGTTGCAAAAGCAGGCTTCCTTGCATTAGAATCAGCAAAAGGGAAAACCCTTACCGGAGGACATTCAAATGACAAAGTCAAGTCTGATTACTTTAGCTGCGCTATTTGCACTATTGGCATTGTGTTGTAGCTGCTTATGGGCACGGCCCACAACGGCTGATGAAGCTGAAAAAGTGGTAACAGGGTGGCTTAAAGCGGATCCTAAACCACTGGGAACATCCCTTGGCCGGCAAGTCAGAAAGGTTGAGACCTTCACAAATAACAGCGGTGAAGCGATTTATTACATCGTCTATCTTCAGCCTACAGGGTTTGTTATCGTCTCGGCGGACGATCTGGTTGAACCGATTATCGGTTTTGTTCAGGGCGACAGGTTCGATCCTTCACCGGAAAACCCGCTTGGGGCATTGGTGACGGATGACCTCAAGAGGCGAATTGCAGCAGTTCGGGGCGGCAGCGGTCCGCGAATAATGGCAGAAGAGCCTTTCGATGCTGCCGCGCGAGGCAAGTGGAGACATCTAATAGACCTTCCCAACGGTCCCAAAGATGGGGTTGCTATGATGGCCTCGAGTATCCCCTCAATCTCAGATGTTCGTGTGGCCGCCCTTGTGAAAAGCAAATGGGATCAACTTAGAGTGACCTTGACGGAGGATTGCCAGTTGGCTTGCTACAACTACTATACACCTAACAACTACTTCTGTGGCTGTCCCGCGACCGCTTTGGCGCAGTTAATGCGCTATCACGAGTACCCCACGACCGGGATAGGCGTAAACGAATTTACGATCACAGTTGATGGCGTCCAGCAAAAAGCATCCACTCTCGGCGGCGATGGCTTCGGCGGGCCATATCGATGGGATTTGATGCCATACGAGACAAACTGCACTACGCCAGAAGCAGAACGACAGGCTATCGGAGCGCTCTGTTACGATACTGGTGTTTCTATGAACCAAAGCTACGGGTTGACTGGGTCCGGTTGGCCCGGATGTAGCAGCGCCCGGATGATAAGCGCACTAAAGACTACTTTCGGGTATGGCAACGCGGTCCACGGATATAACTCGGAGTCTCCCGTCGGTCGCGGCTTAATTGGAATGATCAACCCTAATCTTGACGCAAAAAAGCCGGTTATCTTGGGTACGGTCCTCCACGGTTTCATATGCGACGGATACGGTTACAACTATTCAACGCTCTACCACCATATCAATATGGGATGGTTAGGCCTGGATGACGCGTGGTACGACCTGACGGGCACCATTTACGCACCCGAAGCCAAATATGATGTGGGGATTGTCTGCAGTTGCGTCTACAATGTGCAGACCGTGCGAGCCGGCGATGGTGAGATCATAAGTGGCCGAGTGCTCGACCAGGATGGGGAGCCGATAGCTAATGCTGTCCTGTATGCAAAATCGGGAAGTGAAATCATCGCTGGGACTGAAACTGATAGCCAAGGCATATACGCTTTTGACTGCTTGGAATCGAATACCGCCTATACCGTGAATGCCGTGCTGAGAGAGTATGGCTTCAATACCCAAAAAGTCACCACCGGCGTTTCCAAAGACAACTCTGTCGTATTGGGCAACGTCTGGGGTGTTGATTTTGTGGGCCTGCTCGGTGACTTGAACGGCGACCAAATAGTGGACATGAGAGATCTTTCCACGCTTGCTGAGTACTGGGGCCAGGACGAATCATCCGTTGACATTGCTCCAGGGCCCTCGGGGGATCACACGGTGGACTATAAGGACCTGGCTTTGTTAGCGGAGTTTTGGCTGAAGGAAGTTCCAGAACCTCCAGAACCGGGTGTGGTAGCCCGGTGGAAGCTCGACGAGACAGAAGGTCTCGCCGCCCATGACAGGGCTGGCGCCCATGAAGGTACCCTCCACGGTGACCCACTTTGGCAGCCTGCTGGCGGTAAGGTAAGTGGCGCACTGCAGATCGACGGGGTCGATGATTATGTAAGCACGCCCTTTATCTTGGACCCAGCAGCCGGGGCGTTCAGCGTTTTTGCCTGGGTAAAAGGTGGTGTCCCGGAGCAAGCCATCATATCTCAGGCCGGCGGAGTGAATTGGCTCGCTGCCGGTACATCGCAGGGCAAACTAATGACCGAATTGAAGGCACCCGGCCGGTATGGCACGCCATTATTCTCAGAGGCGGTGATTATAGACGGCGATTGGCACCGTGTGGGCCTGACGTGGGACGGCTCCACCAGAACTTTATTTGTGGACGGCGTCGAGGTCGCCAAAGGCACGCAGGGTACTTTGGCCAGTTCGCAAGGCGGCCTGTATCTTGGTGCCGGGAGTGCCGGGAGGGGTGAGCCGGGCAGTTTCTGGTCCGGCCTGATTGACGACATCAAGATATATGACCGAGCGATGGTGCCGTGACGGCAATGTTTTTTTGCCACAGAGGACACAGAGTTCACAGAGATAAAAAGATAGGATAATTCCTCTGAGCTCTCTGTGCTCTCCTTCGACTGCGCTCAGAGCCTGCCTTGAGCCTGTCGAAAGGACGGCGTCTGTGGCGGTTCTTTATCAATTTTCAATTCGGCTCCGGTCGGGATGGTCCTAAAAAAAGCCGCACCTGAGCTCAAAATCCTCGTTACAAAGGCTGGAGGTGCAAAGAAACTCGGATTTACCGGACTTTTTGCTTGAATTCTTTCTCGTGATTGCGTACAATTCTATCAGCTTTCCTCTACATCCGCAGGGGCGAGGTTGTCCCCGCTGAAGGGGGAAAGCAAATGCAAAAATCAAATATTAGAAATCAAAATTGCGGAAGTTGCCGCTGATCGGCAACGACCTCCTCAATTTTGCCTTTTGAATTTTGATTTTTGTGGAGGAGCGGCAAGGAATGTCTTCTCTATTCCTATAGCGCTCTATCGTGAGAAAACGTTAGCGTACCGCGGCAACTCACCGCAGAGAACGCGGAGCGCGCAGAGGAAAATAGGGATCGAAAAAGACTGGGCGATCTCTGCGGACTCAGCGGTAAAACAGAATTCTTTAGTGAGGAAGGGTATCGAAAATGGCCAGAAAGAAAACATTGGCGGTAATAATGGTAATTAGCTTGGTCTTGGCTGGCGGGTGTAAACAGTTATCAAGGATCGAAGATAATCAGCTTGAGCTGCACCGGGCGCTGGCTGCCAGTGTCAAGCACTTAGCCACCAGTTTGGTTCGCGTGGAAGAGAACCAGAGCAAGATGTCCGCGGCAATTGAGCAGTTGGAGACCGGCGCCAACCGAACTGCCAACAATCTGACTGCTCTTGGAGCAGACCAGACCAAACTGCACACGGAGATTGAGCAGGTCCGAGCCAGTACCGACAGGGGCGTCAAAAATGTAGCCGCTCTCGGAGCAGGACAGGACAAGCTGTACGCAGCAATTGAAAACGTGCAGGCCGGTACTAATCAAAACGCTGCCCGCCTGGCTGCCGCCAGGGATGAGCAGAAGATATTCCAGGCTGCTCTGGGCGAGGCGCTTCAAGGCAGTAAGGATGAACGCAGTGCCAGCATAGCCAAGATTGAAGCGGGCCAAGGTGCACTCCAGGGAGGGATTGCCGACCTGAAAAGCGACGTCAAGAAGGTATCCGGCAGCGCAGACGGTCTGCGGCAAGATATGGCGCAGTTGCGGTCCACCCTCGGCGGACTGCAAGCCGGCACAGAGAATGTGGCCGGCATAATAGATATAGTTGGTCAGAAACAGCTCAAATTCGAGGAAAAAATCCTGACTGACATCCGTGCGATTGGCGGCGCCGTCGACGCCATCCAGCAAAGACAAGCTAAATTAGCCGAGCAGGTCGGAGGCGTGCAAAATAATACCGATCAAATGCGCGAGAGCATGATAGCAGTTCTCAAGCAGCTAAGAAGCGAGCTTTCGCGAATTAGCTCGGGATTAGGTTCGGCAAAGCCGGGCGAGGCTGGCGCTTCTGTCAGCGAGGCCCAAAAATAGGCCACATCGCGGCGCGTCGGGACTGTCAGGCGACCTCACGGACGATGTAAGGGGAAACGAACATTTCCTCAGGTTGGCTTTTGCGGTGTCACAGCATGAGCTAAGGCACCGTAAAAGCCCCTATAATTTCCCTCGGTCCAGCAAATGGCTGGGCGCAACCGGGCTTCGGTGCTGCGCACAAATAGTCAGCATCCAAGCTCCATTAGATACACGTTGTCTTGTCGGCTTGGCCTTTTTCCAAGGATGTAGAAGTGTTCGGCCTTGTCGCCTGCCTCCGCGTCTGCCGACTCGCCCGCCTTACACCTGCCGGGCAAGAATCGGGGCGGCGGGCAGGAAAGCAGCAGATCGATCTGGTCGCCTTCAAAGACCTCGGCTAAATAGGTGGCCTGTGCAAAATGGATGCTGCCCTTGAGCTGGAATGTTCGTCTCAACGCGTCCATAGCCCATCGCACATATTCGGTGTTGTTTGCGTGCCCATTCAGGTCAATCGAACTGTAGGGCACATGCACATGCTCCACTTGGCTATAGCTGCTGTGCGGTTCTAATCTGGTCAGTTTTCCTGCTATCGTTTTTTGCCCGCTTTCGGGCAGGGGCAGGCCGAGACGCAGTAAGTTCTTCGGGCGATTCTTTTCTCTATCTAATACCATCCACTCGCTGCCGGCTTTGAATAGCTCACAGCCATCCGGGTCTTTGCCGAGGAATTCTCTGGTTGCTACCACACGGTTATGCCCGCTCGGCCAGGTTGTGATGGTCACTTTCTCATTCCACCGCGGCAAGCGGTCGATCTCTATTCGCAAGTTCGACAGAACCCAGCAACTGTTTATCTGATTCAGCCTGTCGTATCCAAAGCCGAGCTGCTCTGCATGGACCGCTGCCGCTTCCTGTAAATGCTGCATGAGGACGTACAGCTTCATGCTGCCGTCCGCCTGGCACTCGTATGTCTTGACCGTAAATATATCTTCCCTGATCTGCATGTCTTTTCGGGCACCCCTTACCCGGAAATTCTAAATTCGAAGTTCTATCCCGATGGAATCGGGACCAAGCCTGCGCTTGCACTCGTCGAGGATGTCTGCGGTTCGGCTGGCGCCGACCCTGGTCACGCCCAGAGCGCGCACCTGCAGAAGTTTGTCCAGGTCACGTATGCCGCCGGCTGCCTTTATCTGGACGTGGCTGGGCGAATATTGTCGCATCAGCTTGAGGTCCTCGATGGCAGCCCCGCCGGTGCCGTAGCCTGTTGATGTTTTCACCCAATCCGCACGCAGCTCGCCGCAGATCCGGCAGAGTTTGATCTTATGTTCGTTATCGAGATAGCAATTCTCAAAAATGACTTTCGCTTTTTTGCCCCGCTGGTGCGATAAGTCGATGACAGCTTTTATGTCGGCCCGAACGTAATTCCAGTCTTGGCTGAGAACTCTGCTGATATTGACGACCATATCGAGCTCTTCGGCGCCGTCATCCATCGCTTGTTTTGCCTCAGCCAGCTTGATTGCGGTGACATGGCCTCCGTGCGGGAAGCCGATAGTGGTAGTGGGCACAACCTTGCTGCCTTTGAGGATTTCGGCGCAGCGCTTCAGATAATACGGCATAATGCAAACGCTTGCCACATCGTACCGGCGCGCAAGCTGACAGCCTTGCTCGAGCTCTCTGTCGGTCAGCGCAGGATTCAGCAACGAGTGGTCGATCATCTTGGCAATATCTTGGTACGTGTAGTCTATCATTTCTTGCCCACACATCGTTTATCCTCCACTGGACTGCAGGCGGATTCGAGCGTATCGTAGATTTGGGCTGTCGTCGGCGATTCCGAAAAGGTCAATTACGTCTGATGGTTTCGACCCGCCGCGAGGAGTATTCGTAAAGAAATTGTGAAACGAGTGACGCAAATCGACACGCTCAAAACTTGGGCTGCCCGAGCCGGCAGGTATTCGCCCGATATAGTTGCCAAAGCCGCGCTGTTTCTGCCCAAGCTCTGTCCCTGCAACTATGGCATAAAGTTCTTCGTCTGGGCCAACGTGAAATCGGGCGAATGCCGGCTCAAGCCCTGACGAGCCTTCAGAGGTCTCCACGAGCGTCTTGTGCAAAACAACTTTGCCGGCTTTGACCACCAC
>JAFNGF010000116.1 GCA_017885385.1 Planctomycetota bacterium | reverse complement strand
CTGCTTCATCATTCTCCACATCCTCTGTTCAGGCACTCTGTCGTTGGGTTCTTTATCCACGTAGGTGGCAATGCCCCCTTCGCTGCCGACGCCCATAACCTTCGCCCCGGGGGCGGACTCGATAATCTCCTTCAGGCGATACTGTAATTTCACCGTCATTTCCTGTGCGTCTTCGTATGTCTTTGCGGACAGCGGCATAAACATGCTTTCCTGCATGCTGATGTTGCTTTCGGGATATTCTTTCTCGGTATGCCGGCCGCCCATCGCGCAGTTTCTGAACTGCCAGGGAGCAGTAACTTTAGTGCCGTCCGGCAGTCTGACTTCTTGCATCCTGGTCTTGAGCAGCTTCTCTTTTACCTGCTTTACCTGATAGAGCCAGCTTTCCTTTGAAATTGCCACAGCGGCTCTGGCGGCCTGCTCCGCGGCGATTTTTTCTCTGGCCCTGAATTCTCTGAGCTTGCCGGGGTCTGCAAGCAGCCGGTCCAGAAGGGCCACGCACCCCGGAGCCAGGAACAACCGACCTATGTAAACAAGGATATCTACTTTGGCGGCCAACCCCACGCCTATGCCGATGACAGCAATCGGCAAAAATATCATGGCCAAATACCCGCTCCAGATGGGTGCGGACGCCGCCACCGCCAAGTTGTACGGTGCGTCGGGCGCGAAGTTACCGCCTTCCTTTTTGACGCCGTAGAACCTGCCCCACGGTATCAAAAGAAACATCTTGACGTACCATCCGAGCTTGCCGCCTCCGCCCTGAACAATGGCGTCGGCTTTTTCTTGAGAATCCTTATTGAGAGCCGTCAACCTAACGGCTGTTAGAAAGTGGCCCATCTCGTGTATGGCAATGCCAATGTGCCAGGACAGATACCAGATAGCTAAAGAGATGAAGGTCTCCCAGCTTACGAACATGAAATGGAGCGTCTCGAACTTGCTCTGGACGTCGGCCGGAACACTCAGCACCGATGAAATAAACGCAGCGTGGAAGGAAACCAGCTTGTGATTGGCGATTACCCAGCCGTGTTCTAGGTAGGCTGCACCTTTGGCCCTGATATGTACCGCCACGAAACCCCGCGTGGAACGCGGGGCTAAATATTTAGCCTGCGGTTTTACCGCAGGTTCTTCTACCGTCTTGGTCATTCTGTGTTACTCCTGATAGTTTTTGTAGTGATTTCGATTCACACAACTTCCGAAAATTCGGTCTATTTGCGAGCCTTTTGGCATCCCACCCCCCGTTTATGGCTTCACAAATTCGCGGCAAGTTTGTCAAACATCGGCGATTTTGTCAATAAAAAATTCCGCCCGCCAGAGTTGTTTGCAGGTTCAACAAGCACATGAAGATATTTAGCCCCCAAATTTATTTGGGCTATCAATCGGAGTATTTGCATCCGCCGAATAGACAGATTATCATACTCGCACACTACTTGCGTGACTGCCCAGCGGGCAGGCTACATGAAAAGCGACTGTGAAGGGACCGCTCTTCGTGGAAACACGAATGCAAACAGAGAATCGAATTCAGTCTTCTTGGCGAAAGGAGTGTCTATGAACGAGAAACCAGAAAATCATGAGAACGAGATTGATGACCTTAAAAGACAGGTGGAACACTTTCAGCAGGAAAAAGAAAGGGTCAGAGCGATAGTAGGCAAAATTGGGGGCGTGCCCAAATTTCGCACCAAACTCGCCAACGCCATATTTATAATAGTCGTGGCTGCATCCCTTATAGTCTCCGTAATCACCGGGGACAGATTACGGCTGTTGATGATTGAGGTGGCACTGGTGGCACTGTCGCTCAAAATCATCTATCTGATACATTGCATGATGCGCATAAGTCATTTCAAGTTCTGGATACTCTCATCGATCGAATGGCGCATTAACGAAATGATGATGTATATAAAACAAAGGAGTTAAACATGAACAGAATGAAACATGCAATCGAGCTTTGGGCACTTGTGTTTGTGGGGCTGAGCTGTCTACTGTGCAGCACGGTCAAGGCCGAGGACCCCTGGGTTGTATTGCAGGGCGGCGATGGCCCAGGCAAAGGCAAGCACATCGTTTTTGTCACCGGCGATGAGGAGTATCGCTCGGAAGACTCTATGCCCCAGTTGGCTAAGATTTTGGCTGTCCACCACGGCTTCAAGTGCACGGTGCTCTTTGCCGTCAATAAAGAAACAGGCGAAATCGACCCTGTCACAGTCGACAACATCCCTGGTCTGGAAGCTCTAAAAACGGCTGACTTGATGGTGCTCTTCACCCGCTTCCGCGAACTTCCCGATGAGCAGATGAAATACATTATTGATTACACCAACTCGGGTAAGCCGATTATAGGACTGAGAACAGCGACGCACCCATTCTATTACCGCAAGCACAAAGACAGTCCCTATGCCAGATATAGTTTTGAAAATAAGGAATTCAGCGGGGGTTACGGACGCCAGGTTTTGGGTGAGACCTGGATCAACCACTATGGGCAGCACCAAAAGGAAAGCACACGTGGGCTCATCGCACAGGGCATGGAAAAGCATCCCATAGTCAAAGGCGTTGATGATATCTGGGGTCCATCAGACGTCTACAGCATAACAACGCTGAGCGGTGACAGTAAGCCCCTAATCATGGGACAAGTGCTCAAGGGCATGAATCCACAGGATGAACCGAATCCAGATAAAAAGCTGGTGCCCGTAGCCTGGACCAAGACTTATACAGCCGAACAAGGGAAAACTGCCCGAGTTTTCGCTACGACTATGGGGCACGGAGACGACTTGAAGAACGAAGGCTTTCGCCGCCTTCTTGTAAATGCTTGCTACTGGTGCATGGGCATGGAAGATAAGATTCCGGCCAATCCCGATAAAATCGGGATGGTTGGCCAATATAATCCCAGTCCCATCGGGTTCGGCGGCCATAGAAAAGGCGTGAAACCGTCGGATCACAAGCTCGGACATTAGAGAGGTCTAACTGAGGCACTGAAATGGCTTCCATTATAATAACGTCTGGAGAACAGAAGGGCGACTATTACCCGCTTGGCCATCGGACAAACGTGATCGGCCGGGACGAGGCTCTCCTGATCCAGATATTAGACGACCTGGTCTCGCGTAAGCACATGCAGATACGCTTTGATAAAGAAACGAGCCGGTATTACGCGCTGGATATGAAGAGCAAACACGGGGTCTTCATCAACGGCAGAAGAATCAGCCAGGAAACTGTTCTCGCCGAGGCAGACCAAATCTTGATCGGAGAGACTACTCTTTTATTTACCGACCAGGACTTCGACAGCCGGGAAAGTGCCCTGTCCCACTTCAAGAAGGTCGGAGAACGGATGCGTCCCACACACATTGACCAGTAGCAGACGAAAAACCCCAAAATAAATTTGGGGGCTAAATATTTAGCCCCGCAATTTATTGCGGGGTTCAAAAAGCGGTTCCACCGGCGGTTCTGGCGTGGAGTTCGACCATTTTTCTCATTCGCCGGGCGACCCCGGCGCGCCGGGAGCAGGCGCTGCGGGGCAGGCGCCACAGCCAATTGCCTTTTGCCTTGGCAGGATGATTCATACGAGCTTCTGCGCCCAATCCCAGAACATCCTGCATCGGAATTATGGCTATTTTGGCCGGCGACGCCATAGCCAACCGTATCATTTCCCAAGGCACGTCTTTTGGAGAGACCTTTCGGCCACAATAGTCAAAAAGCCGGCGTTTCTGCTGGCTTGTCGCATCGTGCTGGAACCAGCCTCTGGTGGTATTGTTGTCGTGGGTGCCGGTATAAACCAGACAATTCTCGCTTGTGTTGGCAGGATAGTGCGGATTGCTTTTGGGGTCGCCGTCAAAACCGAACTGCAATACCCTCGTACAGGGGATGTTGTACCTGTCTATAACCTCTCTGACATCCGCCGTAATATGGCCCAAATCCTCGGCAAAAATCGGCGCAGAAGGGATTTGCTTGAACAACGCAGCGAAGAACTTATCTTTGGGCGCTTCCACCCACTGCCCGCCAATAGCGGTTTTCTGGCCCGCCGGCACCTGCCAGTACGCGCAAAGGCCGCGGAAGTGATCTATCCTGACAAGGTCATACAACCGAAGATTATGCCTGATACGGTCTATCCACCAGGCGAAATCCGTATCCTCTAAATACTTCCAATTGTAGACCGGATTACCCCACAATTGCCCGGTCCTGCTGAAATAGTCCGGCGGCACGCCCGCTACGTATCTTGGCTTTTTGGCCCTGGTCAGCTTAAAGACCTCCGGATGCGCCCATACATCCGCGCTATTATAAGCCACATAAATAGGTACATCTCCGATGATCTTTATCCCCCGCTGTCCACAATAACTCTTTAAGTGAAAGTATTGCTTGTAAAATACATATTGAAGGAAACATTCGCGCTGGTAGTCAGCCTGCAACTGGCGCCGCACCGACTTTATAGCCTGTTTTGACCTATCCCTTATTTCGCTGGGCCATTCGCACCATCCGCCTTTGGCGGACTTTCCGAGCCGGCGTGCTAGCGCCACGAACGTCGCAAAATCCTCCAGCCAGAATTTATTCGCCCGGCAAAACTCTTCGAAGTCGTGACCCGTCGCCCGTGGCCCGTGACCCGAGCGATGAAGAGCAGCGAACCTCTCAAACGCTAAATTTAGCAGCTCGGTTTTGTACGAAGATACCCGTGTGTAGTCTACAACACCGTGCGGAAAAGCAGGCACAGGCTTAATCTGGCCTTTCTCAAGCAGGCCTTCACGATATAGAATCTGCGGGCTTATCAGTAGCGGGCTGCCCGCGAAGGCAGAAAAACAATTGTACGGCGAGTAGCGGGTTTTTGCCGTTGTGTAGTTGAGCGGCAGAATCTGCCAGAAGCTCTGGCCGGCATCTTTCAAAAAATCCGCAAACTCGTAGGCGGCAGGCCCAAAATCGCCTATGCCATACTGCGACGGCAGCGAAGTGATGGGCATCAATATGCCGCTCCGGCTGCGGCTCGGCGCTCCCCCGAGACGAGTGGCTCTTTTTCTGAGCATCTTGGAATTTTCGATTGTCAATTTACAATTGTCAATTGAAAATGTCGTAAGTGGCGTGCCGAGGACGAACTCGCAGGGATAGACAATGGTATTTGCAAAGCTCACAATAGCAGCGGTTGTAGCGATACTACCTGCCGTAGGCGGTCCGGTCAAAACCGGATTAGACAATATAGCCGACCACAAAGAACTGTTTGCCACCAAACGCATTGGCATCATTACCAACCATACCGCTTACAGCAGCGGCGGGCAATACATAGTAGATGTATTTCGCGGCATCGATAACGCAAGGATCACGGCACTTTTTAGCCCGGAACACGGCATCGATGGCGCCCAGGACGCGGGAAAGGCAATCGAAGGCCGGGTGGATGCACACTACAAGCTGCCTGTTTACAGCCTGTACGGAAAAACCGATAAGCCTACGGCAGAAATGCTGAAGAATATCGATGTCCTTGTCTTCGATATCCAGGATATAGGAGCTCGCTTCTACACTTATATTTCCACCATGTCTTTGGCAATGGAGGCCGCCGCCGAATGCGGCAAGCGTTTTGTCGTTCTGGATCGCCCAAACCCGATAAATGGGCTGAAAGTTGAAGGTAATATTCTTGAGCCGGCGTTTAGCAGCTTCGTGGGAATGCACCCAGCTCCGGTAAGACATGGCATGACCGCAGGAGAATTAGCAGAAATGTTCAACCAGCAGGGTTGGCTAAAAAATGGCGTCAGGGTCAACCTTATCGTTATACCGATGACTGGGTGGCGCCGCCGCTTGTGGTACGACCAGACGGGTCTTGCCTTTATCAAGCCTTCGCCTAACATTCCCGACCTGCAAACGGCTGCCCTTTATCCCGGCTTATGTCTGCTGGAGGGCACAAATGTTTCGGAGGGCCGAGGCACCGAAATGCCGTTTAGGCAGTTTGGCGCACCCTGGATCGATTCAGAAAACCTCGCCGGGCGGCTTAACCGATTGAATTTATCGGGACTGCGATTTGAGCCGACCGACTTCACGCCCACCAGCTCGAAATACCAGAGTCAGAAATGTCACGGGGTCAAGATCACCATAACCAATAGAGACCTGCTCGAACCATATTACAGCGGTATTATGATCATCAATGAGCTTTTCAGAATGTACCCGGAGACCTTGCAGTGGAAGACGCAGCACTTCGACCACTTATGTGGGACGTCGTCTGTTCGCCAGGCTATTACAGCACGGTCGTCGCTGGAAGAGCTCAAAGAAGCTTGGCACCCGGAGCTAAAATCGTTTCTGGATGTGCGAAAGAAATATCTAATGTACTTAAACTGACCGATTCGTCGTGTCATTCCTGCGGAAGAAGGAATCCATTAACATATCGGTTGGGTGGATTCCCGCCCCTGTTTTCACAGGGGTGACAACCTTGCGCGGGAATGACATAGCGCGATATGTCACTATTGAATACCTACTTATGACAGTGCCCTATCGAAAAATCGGTCAGTTTGAGTAATGTATCCAGATTGAATCGCACCTTGCCCCCCCACAAATTGCCCGCTCTGGGGGCGAGGAGGCCTGCTTGGCGGCAGCCGTGCCACGCGCTTCACCCTAAGCCCGTCCCGGCTCGGGACGGGGGGGCGAGTTGGTAGGCAATTGGTGCGGGGTCCGTCGCCGTCCGGCTGCGGGTCGGCGCTTCCCGCTCCGGCGAAGCGCTTCGCAGAGACGAGCCGCCGAGACGAGTGTCGGTGACGGCTAAACACCCCCGCGTTTTGGTTCCCGCGAAGCAGGATCCGTTGCAGCGCTACCGTTCTCCCGCAAGGGATGGCTGGCGCCACTGCCTCCGGCAGGAGGTACGGGGGCACCCTCAAACAGCGGATAGCCATTCGCGTGCCCGTTGCGAGCCTGCTGCCCCGCGGCCATCGCAGCCAGTTGAACACCCAGCCGCTCTTCGGCTGCGGTTAGCACTGCTCCCAGCATCTGCGGATAAGACATACCGCCGACCTTGGCCATTTTTGCCAGGTGACCATCCCAGCACCATCCCGGATTGGGATTGACCTCCAATATCTTAGGTTCGCCCTTTGCGCTGACACGCCAGTCAAAACGGCAGTAATCCCTGCACTCGAGCCGNNGGGGCGGACCTGACGTTCCAATATGGTGAATCGGGCAGCCACTTGGCTTCATAGCCGCATATTCTCGGAAGATCCGCCGGCAGCAATGAATAGTCTTCTTCGATAATCGGCAAAACCGTATAGGCATCGGGAAGGTTTCCGATCATTCCGACGGTAAAATCACTGCCGGTCAAAAACTCCTCAACCAAAATTGGTTTGTCATAGCCGAACTTCTCTCTTATATCTGAGATGGCGTTGACCACTTCCTCAACGGTATTTGCTACGCTTCGCTGGGTTATGCCGAAGCTCGAATCGCCGAAGTTCGGTTTTACCAGAACCGGAAATCCGAATGGAAGCTCAAAGGTGTCATCCTGCGGTTTGATAAAGACCGCTTCAGGTACGGGAATCAGCATTTCCTTGCCGATACCGCGTACAAGCGACTTGTCATAACAGAAGGCCAAGCACTGCGGCCCGCTGCCGGTATATGCGAAGCCAAACATCTCCAGCAAAGAGGGTATGTGAAGCTCCTTTCGAGCGTCATTGCAGTAGCCTTCGTCACAGAGGTTAAATACCAGGTCCACTTTACCCTTAAGTTTCGTTAGGTCATTGTACAGGGTGTCGTGGTCGTCGAGATAGGTGATATTGTACCTGTCCAGGTCCCGCAATGCGTCTTTCAGCTGGTCGATGGTGTAGAAATCATCGTCATCAAAAATACGCAAGGGCTTAAGGACGTCCGGCTTGCTCGGGTCACCAAGAATGACGACAAGGTCGCCTGTCATCTGCTTTGTTCTTCTAATAGGCGTCCAGTCCTTTCTGACGGCGGCTGTTACTATAATGCGTCTTTCCATCATTCCCAAGTCCTGATTTCGGCGGGAATCGGGCGAGATTTCACATTGAAGGGTCACATCGCTGAAACCGGCCTTGCCCAGCAGCTCCTTGATGTTCTGGCCTGCATAAAGCCGTTCGGCGTAGAATTGGTCGGCAACCACCCCCTTTTGCACGTGAGTAATAACTTCTCGAGAGATCAAACGATTTTTGTCCAGCGAAAGGCAGCGCTCCCTGCACACAAAATAATTTTTATCGACCCATTCCCAGGACCTCGGCTGGAAACGCCTGCGCAGGTATTCGCCGTCAGCCACGTCTATAAGGAGTTTCCCCCAGGGCTTCAGCACCCGCAGAACCTCCTTTAGCACTCTGACATCGTCCTGCGGCGTTTCGAAATAGCCGAAGCTGTTGCCCACAATCATTACGACGTCGAACGTATCCGCCTGGTACGGCAGCTTTCGAGCGTCCCCTTCTTTGAGTTTAATGTTCAAACCTTCTTTCTTGCTCTGGGTCTTGGCTTTTTGAATCAGGTAGCGAGAGCGGTCCAGCCCTTCAACGCCGCTGAATCCCCTTCGCGCCAGCTCAAGACAGATGCGTCCCTGTCCACAGCACAGGTCTAGAACTTTGTCGTTCGGCGTTAGGCCGAGCATCTCGGAGAAAAGGTCGACTTCTCTGGCGGTGATCCCTGGGTCGTCTACCACGTCGCCATCGGTTTTCAGATAAAGGGCATTAAAAATGGACCGCCACCAATCCGGCTGGACGTGCTCCTCCAGGTTGGGAACAGGCCCCAGTGTTCTAACACATCCGACGGCCCTTCGGCTGCGCTCAGGGTAAACTCCGGTCTTTTGGGGCGGTTTATGGTTCGTTTCCGTCTTCATCTTCTATCAGCTCCTTGTGCCCCCGTTCCTGCCTCCGGCAGGAGGCACGGGGGCTGCTAGATTCCCGACACGAGGCCGGGCTGTTGCCTCCATATCCTTTTTACCCCGACTCCCGACTGGTCGGGATTTCTATGATTCGACTCTTATGACGGCGGTGTCCGGTCCCCGCGTGCGCGGGCGGACACCGGCGGTAGGGGTCTTAAACTCTTGCTTACTGCGGTAGCCCAGCCACGTAGGAATGTGCGATGGAGAATTGACAATTGACAATTGACAATTGACAATTGAAGGCCCGCTCTTGCGGCAGGCTAAAGATATGTTTGCTATCGTGGCGCCGCTGTCCGGCAGATTAAGCCGGCAGCGCCTACGTAGGTCTCCAACTTCGTCTTTCAAAGCTTCCACTTGCCAATCGCCTTTACCCCCGCGAAGGCGGGGGTCGTTGCTCCACCCCGTTCCCCGACTTGCTCGGGGAGGCACAGGGGCTGAGGATTCAACCTTGCCCCTGATAAGTGTACGAATGTAGAGTTCCAAACGGCAAAGTCAATACCTTGCACAGATTTTTCAGCAAAAATCTTTTTTTCTCCGCTTTCAGTTATACGTCTGCTCTATTGCTGTATAATGAGCAGAGTAAAAAAGGCTTCAAGAACTAACAAGGCAAGGTGAGTTTACGGGAGCAGAATATGCGTAAAGGGATCACACGTCGTAAATTCCTTAAACAAGCCGTAGCCGGCGGTACAATTGTCTTTAGCCTCGGCCCCCGTGGCCGAGGTACCCCCGCCCCAGGGGCGGGGGCTAAAGCCCGACCGCCCAGCAGCAGACTGCAACACGCGGCGATCGGTGTTGGCGGCATGATGGGCGGGTCAGACCTGCAATCAATTCTTAACACAGGAAAGGTTGACGTCGTAGCCATCTGTGATATCGACGAGAGTTACCTCAATCAGGCGGCTGAAAAGCTGCCCAACGCCCGCAAGTACCGCGACTGGCGAGAGCTCCTGGACAAAGAACAAAAGAACATTGATTCAGTCAATGTGACCACGCCCGATCACATGCACGCGCCGATTGCGATGTCCGCTATTGATAAGGGCAAGCACGTGTATTGCCAGAAGCCCTTAACCCACGAGGTGTACGAAGCCAGACAGTTGACGCTTGCTGCCCGCAAAGCCGGCGTCGTGACCCAGATGGGCGTTCAAATTCATTCGCATCCGGCCTATCGCGCGGCGGTACAGATGCTTCAGGAAGGCGCGATCGGCAAAATCAAAGAGTGGCATTCCTGGCAGAGCTCTTCGCCCTGGTCGCTACAGGGACGGCCCGAGGGCAGCGACCCAGCTCCTGCCCACGTTGATTGGGATTTATGGATAGGCGTCGCTCCACCGCGGCCTTACAAGGCGGATATTTACCATCCAGTCAAGTGGAGGTGCTGGCAGGATTTTGGCTCCGGCGTGCTCGGCGACTTCGGCTGCCACATTTTTGATCCCGTCTTTACCGCGCTGCAGCTCGGCGCTCCGATTAGTATCTACGCTGAAGCTGCCCAGAACAATTATGAGAACTGGCCCGCCTGGCAGATTGTGCACTACGAATTTGCCGGCACCAAGCTAACTGCCGGCAGCACTATTGAGGGCGCCTGGTATGATGGGGGTAAGCTGCCTCCGCGCGAATTGGCTGCCATCCCGAAGGAGCGTAACTTGCCCGGCTCAGGTTCGTTGATTATCGGCCAAGAGGGAGCGATGCTTCTTCCTCATTGGGCAGAGCCGCAGCTTCTGCCAGAGGAGAAATTCAAGAACTACCCGCGTCCAAAGCTCCAAGATGTCGATCACTACGGACAATGGGTGAATGCTTGTCTGGGGCTTGGCAAGACCTCAGCCGGTTTTGATTATTCAGGACCTCTTGCCGAAGCTGTACTCTTAGGTAATGTTGCCGTACGCTTCCCCGGCAAAAAGCTGCTGTGGGACGCCGCGAATATAAGAATCGCTAACGTTGCTGAAGCCAACCAGCACCTGCGGAGAAAATACCGCGCAGGCTGGGATGTAAAAGCCCTAAGCTGACCCTTGTGGCACGGGCTTCCAGCCCGTGGGGCCACGGCCAGGATGGCCGTGCCACGTTCAGGGCATGGTTTCAATCGAAAATTGACAATTGAGAATTTACAATTGAGGATTGCCATACGATGAAAGCTTTGGTCAAAAAGGAGCCGAAAGTTGGTCTTTGGATGGAAGACATTCCAGTCCCTAAGATCGGGATCAACGATGTACTAATCAGAATTCAAAAAACCTCGATATGCGGCACAGACATCCACATATTCAACTGGGACGATTGGGCTGCCCGTACAATCAAGCCGCCAATGACAATTGGGCACGAATTTGTTGGCGTTGTCGAGAAAATCGGCAGGAACGTGCACGATTTCAAGCCCGGCGACCTGGTCAGCGGCGAGGGACACGTGGTCTGCGGGCGATGCCGGAACTGCCTTGCCGGGCGAAGGCACCTTTGTAAGGACCCCAAGAGTATCGGCGTCAACCGGGATGGGGCCTTCGCTGAGTATCTTGCCATACCCGTTACAAATGTCTGGTACTGCGACCCCAACATTCCGATGGATGTGCTGAGCTGTTTCGACCCTCTTGGCAACGCGGCGCACACGGCTTTGAGTTTCGATTTGGTTGGTGAGGATGTTCTGATAACCGGAGCAGGTCCTATCGGCTCTATGGCAGTAGCGGTGGCCAAGCACGCAGGGGCCCGTCACATCGTCATTACCGACGTGAATCCTTATCGGTTAAAATTGGCCAAAAAGATGGGGGCGACCAGGGCTGTCGATGTCCGCCGCGAAAAGGTAGAAAACGTAGTCAAAGAGCTGCAGATGAAAGAAGGATTCGATGTCGGGCTTGAAATGTCCGGCAATCCCGACGCATTTAGAAGCATGCTGGCCAATATGTGTCACGGCGGCAAAATCGCCCTGCTGGGTATCTTGCCCCAGATGTCGATTAACTGGGATTATATCGTGTTCAACGGGCTGACGATTAAGGGAATATACGGCAGAGAAATGTATGAAACCTGGTACAAGGTAACGATGCTCATTCAATGCGGGATGGATATCTCGCCGCTTATTACCCATCATTTCCACTATACAGAGTATATGAAGGGCTTTGAAGTGATGCGGTCCGGCCGGTCCGGAAAAGTGATTCTTGATTGGAGCTAATTATGTTTGGGGCGATAAAATCTCACGTGGTAAGTGAGCTCGAACAAATCAAAGAAGCAGGTCTGTACAAATCCGAACGAATAATTGTCGGTCAGCAAGATTCCAATATTAACGTGCTGGGCGGCCGAACGGCCTGCCCTGAGCGCAGTCGAAAGGTTCTAAATCTGTGCGCGAACAATTATCTAGGGCTGGCAAATCACCCGCAAGTTATCAAAGCCGCCAAAGACAGCTATGACAAATGGGGCTACGGCCTGTCGTCCGTGCGTTTTATCTGCGGCACACAGGATATTCACAAGCAGCTGGAAAAAAGAATATCCGAGTTTCTGGGCACAGAAGATACGGCTCTGTATTGTTGCTGTTTCGATGCCAACACCGGACTATTTGAGACGCTGCTAACTGCGGAAGATGCGGTGATAAGTGATAACCTCAATCATGCCAGTATCATTGACGGAATCCGCCTGTGCAAGGCTCAGCGGCTGCGGTTTGAAAACTGCAACATGCTGGACCTGGAAGAAAAACTGAAACAAGCCCAGTCGGCCAGGTTCCGTCTGATTGCCACTGACGGCGTTTTTTCTATGGACGGCACAATTGCGAAGCTGCGGGAAATCTGTGAGCTGGCGGATAAATACGATGCGCTGGTGATGGTGGACGACTCTCACGGGGTCGGCGTCCTGGGCAGACATGGCCGGGGCACACACGAGCATTGCCAGGTTATGGGCCGGGTGGATATTATCACCGGCACGCTGGGCAAGGCCCTGGGAGGCGCCAGCGGTGGTTACACCAGTGGACAGAAGGAAATTATTGAAATACTCCGCCAGCGTTCAAGACCGTATCTATTTTCCAACACGCTGGCTCCGAGTATTGTCGCCGCTTCGCTGAAGGTGCTGGACTTACTATCCGCATCAACCGAGCTGCGCGATAAACTTCACGAAAACACCCGCTATTTTCGAGAAAAGATGGCCGACGCCGGGTTCAATATTATTCCAGGAGAGCATCCTATTGTGCCGATTATGTTGGGCGACGCGGTCATAGCTCATCGAATGGCAGAAATGTTGCTGGATGAAGGCGTTTACGTGATCGGGTTTTCATATCCGGTCGTGCCGCACGGTGCAGCTCGAATCCGCACTCAAATCTCCGCGGCCCACACTAAAGAAGACCTGGACTTCGCCGTCGAGAAGATGGCCAAGGTTAAAAACGCCCTTGGTATTTGAGGGCTGGGGACAGAAGACAGAGGACAAAAGACAGCAATCCGTCCTCCGTCCTCCGGAGTTGCGGGCCTGCCAAATTGGCACAAGTTAAAGTCACGCATAGTCCGTAAGTACTTATTTCGATTACAGTTAGCTCTTAGCTTAACTTGGGCACTCTATTTGCACACAGTAATTAAATGGTTAGACATTTGTCGATACGTAAAAGGATTACGCCATGAAATTCGATAGATTTACACTGAAAGCCCAGGAGGCGTTGGCGACTGCTCAGCAACTGGCGATGGCCAAATCGCATACTATTGTGTCGCCCCTGCACCTATTGAGCGCCCTTTGCGGCGACGAGCAAAGTGTTGCGATTATGATCCTGAAGAAGATCGGCGCCAACGTTGCCCGGCTGAAAGACATGATAGGAAGCGAGCTTCGGCGGCTGCCGCAAGGCCAAAGCGGTGCTGGCCTTATGCCGGACCCCGCCTTCAATCAGGTCGTCCTGGATGCCCAAAATAGAGCCGACGCAATGGGCGACGAATACCTGAGTGCCGAGCACCTTCTATTTTCGCTTGCTTCGGTAAAAAGCGATGCCAAAGAGGTCTTAAGTCTTAATTCGATTACCGCTGAGCGAATTGAAGAGGCAATAAAAGAGATTCGTGGAGGCGAAAAGATAACCGACCAAACCCCGGAAGATAAATACAGGGCACTGGAGCGTTACGGCATCGATCTTTTGGAGATGGCAAGGAAAGGAAAGCTCGACCCGGTTATCGGCAGAGATGAAGAAATCCGCAGGTGTATGGAGGTTCTTAACCGCCGAACGAAAAACAATCCGGTATTGATCGGCGAGCCGGGCGTGGGCAAGACCGCGATTGTTGAAGGCCTTGCCCAGCGAATAGTCGCAGGCGATGTCCCCGCCGGTCTAAAGAATAAGAGGATTATTGCCCTTGACATGGGCGCACTTATAGCCGGCACAAAATTCAGAGGCGAATTTGAGGACCGCCTCAAAGCTGTGCTCAAGGAAGTTATTGGCGCCGAAAGGCAGATAATTCTTTTTATCGACGAGTTACACACCGTCGTTGGCGCAGGCAAGGCTGAAGGCGCGGTCGATGCCGGAAACTTGCTCAAACCATCGCTTGCCCGCGGCGAGCTGCACTGTATCGGTGCTACGACAATCGACGATTATCGAAAGTACGTGGAAAAAGACGCAGCGCTGGAGGCGAAGAATGGCTATGGTCTCCTCGACGGTTGGCGGGTCAATCAGAATGGGCTGAAAACGCCTCTCCAGCGCTGCGTCTTTTTCCACGTACTTTCGATAATCGTCGATTGTCGTAGCACCGATACAGTGCAGCTCGCCGCGGGCAAGCGATGGTTTGAGCAAGTTTCCGGCATCGACCGCGCCTTCAGCCTTGCCTGCGCCAA
>JAFNGF010000115.1:208-2562 GCA_017885385.1 Planctomycetota bacterium | reverse complement strand
AAATGACGTGGCCTCACCGGGCCTGATCTCGAAGTCGCCAAGTTTCCCTGTTCCAGCCTTGCCGGTTTTGAAAGTCCATCGATTTCCGGCGGAATCTGTCTCGGTCAGCTCTAAAGACACCACTGCGTATCTGCCGGCAGGCAGGCGCCACTGTCGGCCCGAGCCGGTCAGCCGCTGACGAGCGGCGTCCGACCACAGACTCATCTCAACCTCATCACTGCCGACATCAAGTACTCCAAGCGGCGGATTGGCTCGCCTGAACTCGACGGTACTGCCATCCTCGGCCACATGGATACTATAGTACTCGCCCTGTACTCTGACCAGCCGACTGAGCGGCATAATCTCCGACTCGCCGGGTTCGCCGTAGTCGAATTTCGAGCTGGCGTTGAGGTCTATTGCAAATACGTCGCATCCCGGCTGTCTACTGTTTTCGGCCGGCGGTGCAAACGATTTATTGTATCTGCCGTCGAAATCAGAATCGACAACAGCTATGCGATAAGCCTTGCCGTCCAAGACGACCTGCCCCTCACGGTAGAGCGCCGGGTAAAATACGAGCCAGCGACCGTCGGAGCACTGGGCATGGAACGCCCCTGCGCTGGTTCCGGTGTCACCGTGTACCGTCCACACAGGGCCAAATTGATACGTATTGGTAAGCCGGAACAAGCTCAGCCATGTGCCGACATATTCCTTCTCATCAGATAGTGACCCATCGCCATTCGTGTCCAAATAAAGCTTTATGGGTCTCCAGCCACGGGTAGAGCGATAGGTTACGCCTGGAATGTCCCTGTCGCCCACGCGAACCGCGAAATACACTGGCTCTTTGGGTGCATCGGCGGGTACTTCCCGCAAGTCTGCCGGCCTGGCCAGAGTTGTATCCCGCCGTTGAAGCGCGAGGTATCCCGTCCAGTCGACTCCCATTGCAGGCATGGATCTCAACTCGGCTTTGGCCACAATCGGAGCCACCGAATCGGGTTGTAACGTCCCCGTTGCTCGTTGTTCCCTCCGCATTTTTAGCAGGCTTTGGTACGCCGTCTGGTTTCTGCCGCTGGAGGGCAGCACCGAACTCTGGCCCGCCATACGTAAGGTGGGCTGGTCACGACGACCGGCTTGTGCGATGGGTGTCCCCCTTTCGGCACAGAGCAGGACTACCAGAGATATGGCTGTGCCATACGCCCAAAGCCTGCCCTGAGCGAAGCCTGCACTGAGCGTTGGCGGAGTGTCAAAGGGATGTGGTAGTTGTACTGCCATAGTTACGATTATAGACGCTGCCGGGACTGCTCTGTTACAGGTTTTTTCTATTTTTGCAGAGAGAAATGTGCCCGGCGGTTTACCGCGGAGTCCCCCGATCAAATCGGGGCTGAGATTTTTGGTTTGGTGTTGTACTTTGGCTGCCGCGCCTGTAAAATAGGGTTATGGGAAAGCAAGAAGGCCAATCCCCTTCGACTTCGCCCAGGGCAAGGCTGAGAAAACTGCCTTCGGTGGATGTTCTGTTGAAAACCCCTGAGCTGCAGAGCTATGTCGAGCAGGCGGGCCGGGAAGTGGTGGCTCGCTCAATCCGCGAAGCAGTTGACGAAATTCGAAATCTTCTTATTGCCGGGAAAATACCCGAGACGAACGAGGATACAATTCGTCAGAAGATCGTGGCCGGTGCGGAGCTACGCATCAAAGCGATTGTGAAGCCGTACTATCGCAAGGTCATTAACGCAACGGGCATCATTTTGCATACCGGGCTGGGGCGTGCGGTTCTGCCGGCGGCAGCGCTTCGGCAAATCCAGGACGAACTGTCAGGATATTCGCTGCTCCAAGTGGATGTAGAGACCGGCAAACGGTCAAAGCGTGANNGCAAAGAGGTAATAGTCTCTCGTGGCCAATTGGTTGAGATCGGCGGCTCATTCCGCCTGCCCGCGGTTATGGCTTTTAGCGGGGCAAAACTTGTCGAGGTCGGCACTACCAACAAGACACATCCACACGATTATGTCAACGCTATCACGGAGAATACTGCTGCCATTCTGCGCGTGCATCCGAGCAATTACAAGATTCAGGGATTTACTTCGGAAGTCCCGCTTGAAGAGCTTGTTGAAATCGCGCACGAGCACGGGCTTATTATGATAGATGACGTTGGGGCAGGGGCGCTTATTGATTTTTCGCAATTCGGGTTTGAGCCTGAGCCGACATTGCCGCAATCCGTCCGCCGGGGAGCCGACATCGTTACCTGCAGTGCAGATAAGCTTATAGGTGCCTCTCAGGCGGGAATTATCCTGGGCACAGCCAAACTGATAGAGGCGATACGCAAGAATCAATTCGCCAGGATTGTCCGGGCGGGAAAACTCACTCTTGCAGCTTTGGAGGCGACC
>JAFNGF010000115.1:0-161 GCA_017885385.1 Planctomycetota bacterium | reverse complement strand
CGAAGTTTGTCCGAAATCACTACCCAGGCAGAACGCATAGCTTCGCAGGTACGCCAGAGTGTCTCCAATGCCGCTGTTACGACTGCCCCGGGTTTTTCGCAGATGGGAAGCGGTTCTTTGCCTACCCAGGAGCTTGCCACAATGCTTGTTGCAGTACAGCC
>JAFNGF010000114.1 GCA_017885385.1 Planctomycetota bacterium | reverse complement strand
GCAGCCACATTCGTCGTTGCACCGTCGCCACTAATAGAGACGGTATCCATCGCCGGATTTACACCTATCGTCAAAGCTGCGTTCGCCAGTGAGCATAAACCAAGAACCAGCACTAAAGCTACTAACTTATTCATCATCTTACTCCTTCCAAAAGAACTTTTTACAACTCCTCCATTCATTTTTATTCCGTTTCACAAACTAAGTCGTTACAACTTTCGCCAAAACAAATGCTTGCTTACCTCGGGCAATCCCCGGCAAGAGCCGCGTCTTTCTTTCTCCAGTTATTTACCAGAATGGTTAAGTCAGTGGTAAATACGCGGAACTTGTTTAGGCCGCCCGAATCCTTGTGGTCGATGTCTGCACACGGATCGAGCGTGGCGTCACCAGCTTTCTTCCTCCAGTTGGCCACAATGAGATTTAGGTCACCGGTGAAGACACGGAACTTGTTTAGGCCGCCCGAATCTATGCCGTCGGCGTCACCATCGCACTGATACCCGCTGCCTTTCGTCTTTGCGCACCAGCAATCAGGCTTACCCAGAAGAACCCAGTCGTTATACGCCGAGTTTGCGCCGGGGAAGCAGTCCGTGACAGCTTTCACCGCGACAGCAGTCGCCCCTGTCAGATTCACTGTTGGAGCGACAGCCGGGTCTGTAAGCACTACACCACCACGAGTGGTATTCTCCTTAACGGTCACAGTAGTCTCTCCGCTAACCTTAATCTTGCAAAGTATACCACTGTTGGCGGGAGCATTCGGAGAGTTATCCTCAGGCGGAGAATATAGTGCACCCATCTCGATGGTGATACCGTTGGTGCCAAGGCCGCCCAATGCGCCCGGATCAGTAGCAGCAGCAACGGGGGTATAGTCATTTACGTCCCATGTCTGGACGTCGCCGGTAGCAGGATCGACCGTAATATGCCGAGCAAAGTTGGCGGGGAAAATGCCATAGCCTATGTTGCCCGGAACACTTTCCCCTTTTTTGTAATCGGAGACGGCATCGATCGTACCTGCACTGACCGTGACATCAAGAGCAAAGGCCCTGACCTTCTCCCCGTCCGTCTGATACTTAATGGCAGCGATCAGACCACCTTGATCTTCGACGATGATCTTAACAGCCGCCAAGGCTGGGGTGGCAAGCATAAGTACTGCCAAGGTCAATAAAATCTTTCTCATACCACTACCTTCCTTTCTTTTCTTCTTCGCAGAGTCAAACACTCTGCACTATCTTGGTTCTCGAAGTGATAACACTTCTTATCCTGCCGATAAAATCGCTGGTTCAAGAAATGCGTAAAGGCAGCGACCTGGGCCGCAGGAAAAGCCGGATGAACTCCTGTTCCTTCGTCTCCTCCTTTCCCGCCGACTGGCGAAAATACGTAACACAACTACAAGCACAGGTATTAACCTGGTGAAGACTAAATGTAAATTATCACAAACCTCTGCGCAAATCAAGACAAAAAGCAAAAAAAACCACAAAAATTTCGGACCTTAAATGCCGTTCCTCTTTCTCCGCCCATCGGCGCGAACAAGTGCCGAAAAGGCGCTGCGCACGGGTTCAAACTGGTAAAGATCAATTACAAAGTTACCACAAAACGCCGGATAAATCAAGCAAAAATGCGCGAAAAACTTAGAAAAATCGGCTGCCGAGACGAAAAAACCAAGCTACGATGCCAGAATTGTAGTACACTCCGCTACTTAGCTGAACCGCTATCCGGCAGGCCCTTGCGGAGTCGGCGAAAACCCGGCTCCTCGGCATAGCCTTACCGTGGGCGATGAACGAGCTGATGGGCGTGTGCCCTTGCCGTAAGTTTAGCTGAATGCGGCTCTTAGATAAACCGAAGTGCTGCTCGCCTGCCCGCAGGTGCTGCCGAGCTACAAAACCAGCTTTTCGCTGTGAAAAGATTTTTTACGGATTTAACAGTTCGCATGTTCAATTTTAGCCGGACTGTGTTATTTTTGCCGTTATGTACAACTTTCTGAAAGGACGGCTCACATCCGTCAGGCTGTGCCTTCTACTGACCGCTCTGGCCCTGGCGGCGGTCGGAATCGCCACTATCTACTCGGTGGGCAATCCCGCAGAGCCCAGTCCGGCCGTCGAAATGGAAAAGGTCGCCAATCTCTGGAAAAAGCAGCTCATTTTCGCTGTGATTGCACTTATGGGCTTCGTAGCTGCTAACCTGGTCAACTACCGAAAGCTTGGCACTATTAGTTATTGGATATACGCCGGTATTTTAGTCTTGCTGGCACTGCTGGTGGTGAGCCGGTACGTGTTGAAGCTGCCTTTTGCTCCTGAGAGCCACAACGCCCACCGCTGGATTGTGCTGCATCCGAGGCTGCCCTGGATTCAGCCCTCGGAGTTATGCAAGCTGGCCTACATTCTGGCCCTTGCCTGGTATCTACGATATCGCAGCAACTACCGCAATTTCACCGCCCTATTAGGCCCTTTCATCCTGACACTTGTGCCGATGGTTCTGATCCTGGTTGAGCCGGATCTGGGCACTGTGATGCTAATGATGCCGGTCCTGCTGACCATGCTGTTTGTCGCAGGAGCAAAAGTCAAACATTTGCTGATGGTAGTCCTGGCGGCGCTGCTGCTGAGCCCACTATTATGGTCGAAAATGAAGCCCTATCAACAAACCAGGATAAGCAGTGTGATTCTGCAGAGCGCCTGGATTCGTGAAAAAGCCGAGCGGCACCCGACCTTGGGCAGGATTCTTGTGGGCGGCAAATTCAGCACAAAACAATGGATGAGAGATGAGGGTTATCAGTTGATTCGCTCCAAGTTCGCGGTTGCCTCGGGCGGGATGAAAGGCTACGGCTTTCGCAAAGGGCTGTTTGTCAAATACGATTTCCTGCCGGACCGGGACAACGACTTCATATTTGCCATGATTGCCCATCAATGGGGCTTTCTGGGGTGCCTCTTCGTGCTGGGGCTCTATGCACTTATTGTCGGCTGTGGGCTGGAGATCGCCGCGAATAATACCGACCCCTTCGGCAGACTGCTGGCTGTGGGCATTGTCGCAATGTTTGCAGTCGAGGTTCTGGTCAACGTGAGCATGACTATGGGTTTGATGCCCATCACGGGACTGACCTTGCCGCTTGTCAGCTACGGGGGCTCAAGCCTGCTGGTTAGTATCGTCTGCGTGGGGCTGCTGAATAACGTCGGGCGGTGCAGACCTTTCAGTGTCGCGCCCAAACGGTAAATCTCTACTGAAACTGCCGGGCCTTTGCCGATACGATAAACCAGAAATGATAAAAGGCTTTAGACAGATCGCATCACTGACGGCTGCCAGCAGAGTGCTCGGATTCATCCGGGACATGGCATATAGCCACTTCTTCGGCGCCGATCAGCTGCTCGATGCCTGGATTGTTGCATTTAGGATTCCCAACCTGAGCAGAAGGCTCTTCGGCGAGGGAGCGGCATCGGCCTCGCTTATTCCGGTTTATAGTGAAGCGCTTTACAAAGACCGCGAGGAAGCCGCTAAGCTGATCAATACGGTTCTGACGGTTCTGTTTGTGATCCTGGCGGCTCTGGTGCTGGCAGGTGAGGCAGGCATCTGGCTTTATTACAGGTTCTTAGCCCACACGACTGAAAGCCGACTTATAATGTCGCTAAGCTCGGTAATGCTGCCCTATATGATATTCGTGTGTGTGGCGGCGGTACTGGCGGGCATTCTGAACGTCCACAGGCATTTTGCCGCGCCGGCGGCAGCACCAATTGTGCTGAATATCCTCATTATCGGGGCGATTCTGTGCAGCGGATGGTGGCTTAACGTCAAGGTCAGACAGCAGTTGTTTTTGGTGGCTGTTGCCGTTCTTGTAGCCGGTGTCACGCAGGTAGCCATACAGGTCCCGGCGCTTCGCTGGTCGGGCGTTTCAATCAGGCCGGCTTGGCAGGTGCACTCCGAGTCCTTCAAAAAAATACTTTTTTTGATGGGACCGATGATATTGGGCCTGACCGCGACACAAATCAATACCCTGGCTGACGACCTTATCGCATGGTGGTTCTCCGGCTCGGTAGAAAAAGGGGCTTTCTTTCAGCTCCTCGGCGCTCAGATTCAATATCCGATGTGGCGGGGCTCGGTCTCACATCTATATTATGCACAAAGGCTTTACCAGCTTCCGTTAGGAGTCCTGGGCATATCCTTGGCAACGGCAATCTTTCCGGTAATGAGCGACGATGCGGCAAGAAAAGACTTTGCGGCGCTGCGGACAACCATTTCCAAAGCCATATCCGCGACTATTTTTGTTGCGCTTCCGGCGACTGTCGGGCTGATAATAATAGCCAGGCCGCTTATCTCGGCTGCATTCGAGCACGGTAAGTTCACGCCCCAGGACACAAATATGGTGGTAAGAACTCTGGTTTTCTACGCGTTAGGACTATGCGGGTACTTTGCCCAGCAAATCCTTGCCAGGGCATTCTACTCTATACAGGACTCAAAAGTTCCGATGCAAAGCGCGCTGGTAGCGGTATTTGTCAACGCTGCGCTGAATCTAACCCTTATCTGGTTCATGGGATGTGCCGGACTGGCTTGTTCCACGGCGGTGTGCTCATATCTGCAGGTCGTAATCCTTATTATCGTGCTCGGCAGGAAACTGGAGCATACAATCTTAGATGGATTATCCGTGACCTTACTGAAAACGCTTGCCGCGACAGGCCTTATGTCGCTGGCCGCAGCGACGATTATGATTCTGACCAGAAGTTTACCACACGTCAGATCGTTTGACATTCTGAGGCTGGCGGCGGTTGTCCCCACATCAGCCGCAGTGTATCTGCTAGCTGCCAAATTCCTACGTATCGAGATGCTTTCCCTGCTGAAGAGCGGCAAAAAAGCAGAATCACAAAACTGGCAACAAGAAACATAGTATATCTAAAATGCGCAGCTTTCTCATTTTGCTCATTTTTGCAGATTCTGTTGGTTTATCAGAATATGATTGCCATAAAAACCGCTGGAGCTGTTTTCGCCGGATTCTATCAACTCTTGTATGGGCAGTTCTTGGTCTGATATTAATCGCTGTTTTGGGCACGTCCCACGGGCAAAAAACGCCTCGTGCGGACAGCACCGGCTGGGTAAAAATAGTTAGCTAAAGGCCCGAAAATACCTTACCTTAGTTGCCATATATGGCTAAAGCGTACAGAATAATTACCCGAAATAAGTTAGTGCACGGTTTTGCGGGTCTAATTATGGAGATACAAATGCTCAACAGAAGGCCTCTTTTAATGCTTCTGGCGTTTTTTCTCTGTTCTTTGGCGGGACCGGCTCAAGGATTTGCCTCAGAAACGCTTATTAGTCCAGCCGTTTCTGCCGACGCAACAGTGAAGATCGCACCTCTTTTGTCGCCGTCCGTCGCCCAGGAATTCTACGAGATCGCCTCTGAGCTGGCTGATTCCAAAAATATTACCGGTCCACAAGCCCAACAGGCGATAGTGTTCTTGACCGCCGCCCGGAATTTGGATAGCGCCGCCAATTATGTCCAGCCCTTACTAATCAAGCTTGCCTGCCGACATTTAGGCCCGAATTATTCGCCGCAGGTGTACCGCTGGCTTGAAAACTACCTGGACGAGTACAGCGACCTTGAGGTGGCAAAAGAAGCAATTAGCTATCTGCTGGACCAATCAAATACGCGCGAGCAACGCGAGCAATTCCTTGCCCAAATGCTTAAGGATTTCGGCGAGAAAAACGCCGTGGTTGGGTCCGAGCTGGCCACACTGCTGGGCTTGCTGATGGCGGAAAAAGGTGATCCTCAGACCGCCCAGCTATATCTGGTCCAGGCGTATAGCAAGAACAGATACAACAGGCTCGCCTTTGCCAAGTTAGCTGAGCTTGTGCCGGAACGGGTCAGCCCGGCAATGTACCTTGACCACCTCAGATTAGTATTACGCGAAAACCCGATGGACATAGACGCCGCACTGGCATTTGCGCAGTACGCCGAACAGCTACAAGTGTATGAGGTAGCAGCCGGCGGCTATCAGTACTGCGCCGACTTGTTCAGCTATCTATATCCTTCCGAGCAGCTGCCGGTTCGAATCTATCTGCCCTGGGCTATCAGCAGCTACAACACCCAGCGGAACAAGCAAAAATGCCTGGAGATTGCCCAGGCTATTCGCCAACGCGGTCGCTTTGACATTCTTCTGGAGGCCATTGCCGGCCGAGCGGCGGCAAGAATCGGCGATGCAAATGAGGCCGGCCGCATATTCCGCGCCGCAGAACAAAAGGCCCAGCAACTGCTCGAGCAAGGTCCGGAGCCGGGCCAAGCACCTCTTGCCGGCCGTAGCCAGAGTTCCGGGCAGCAGGTTGGCGCCAGACAGTTTGCGTGGTTCTATTGTTTTGCCTGGCCCGATGCCGCCAAGGCCCTGGACTGGGCCAACAAAGCCTACTCTACCGATCCGAATTCCGCTACCGCAGCGTCTCTGCTGGCTTATGCACTGGTCGTTAATCAGCAGATGGAATGGGCCAAGCCGCTTATCGACAATTACGAGCGCAATCAAATTTCAAGCTTAGCTCTGGCTCAGGTCCAGCTGGCTCAAGGAAAAAAGGACCCGGCAATTGAAACTCTCAAGTCTGCGATTGCCAAAGACCCCGGCTCTCTGGCCGCGGAACGCGCAAAGGAGCTCCTGAAAGAGCTGGGCGGCGAGTACATCCCGCCGGTGGCTCCTGATGTCGTACTTACTACGCTCCAGAGCCGTTTCGGCCAGATGCTTATCCCGGAATTTGTCAGCCCGGAGAAGATGCTCTCCGTGCAGTTCAGCATCCGGGGCAGCGAGTTTTCGTACGGCAGCACGCTCGGCGGCACCGTAGCCATCACGAACAATTCCGATGAGCCGCTGGTAATCAGCGATGAGGGCTTGTTTAGGGGCAATATAAGAATCGACGCCAATGTCACTGGCGATCTTACAAAGAGTATCCCGAACTTGGTATCTCGCGAAATTCGCACGGCTATGCTTCTGGAGCCTGGCCAGGGAATGCTTACCTCTATGCGACTGGTCACAGGCCAGCTCGAACAAATACTGCTGACTTATCCACAGGCATCTCTGGAGGTAGAGTTTACGCTCTACATTGACCCCGTCACCACAGGCCAAGGCAAAGTAACCAACAGACTGGCTGACATAAAGCCGGTCACCGTCGTGGTAAAGCGGCCGGGCATCGAGCTGACCAGCAAGTATCTGCGGGGCCAATACAACTCAATCTCGACGGGCCAAACCGGGCAAAAAATCAAGACCGCACAGCTCTTTATAGGCCTGTTGAAGGAGCAGCAAGCTATGGTTGAGCAGGGCGCGCTTTACAAATTCAAGTACGCCGACTGGATGCCGGCACTGCTGAAGTCTGCGCTGCTGCAGGAGTCCGGGCTGCTGCTGAACCCTGTGGATGACGACTGGATGGTCAAGGCCCATACTATGGCGGAGATGCTCTCTTTGCCGCTGGACCACGAGTTGATAGCTGCTGTGGCAAAGAACTTGAACAATCCCAAATGGCCTGTTCGCATGACGGCTATTTACCTGCTGGCTAATAGCCCCGACGGAAGCGGATTCGACAGGGTGCTGGACTGGGCAGTCAAATACGACTCGAGCAGATTGGTTCGGGATATGGCAGCCGCCTTAACTGCCGCCCGCCAGGCGGCGCCGCAACCAGAATCGGCTAATCCGGCCGAGCCAAATCAGCCGGGTGAGCTGCGGCTGATTGACAAACAGCAGTAAGATAGGCCGATTTTGCACCGCCCCCATCCGAATTTCACAAAATTTGGCTTGTAATATCACCGCAGTTTTGTAACATTTCGTACTTTCTTTACCGGCAGCTCCTGAGTTATACTTTTGAAAGGGTTGGTAAATGCCGGCCAGAGTGAATAAGCAAAAATGCAATGGCTGCGAATCCTGTGTGGATGAATGCCCAAACAACGCCATTAGCCTGGTTGATGGCAGGGCAGCAGTTGACGCTGATGCCTGCATCGACTGCGGCGTTTGCGTTGACGTCTGTCCCCAGGAGGCGATCAGCATGGAGTAGACTCGGTCGGCCCCATCGTCTAGGTAGGTCTAGGACACCGGGTTTTCAACCCGGCAACAGGGGTCCGAATCCCCTTGGGGCTATTCGATTGTCGGCCAAGATTCCGGTTTTTGGCGTGTCTTGGCTGTTTCTGTGTCTCTGGTTGTCTATCAAAATCTCTTGTTTTTTGCGGTTAGTGTCCAAACAGGTGGACAAGACAAAATCCCCAAAGTTCGGCAGGAAATTCAACGCCTTTTGTTCGGCTTCCTCAAACGTCCGTGCGTGGGTGTTGAACGTCAATCGGGGGTCTGAATATCGGGCAAGTTTCTGGACAACCTTAGCGGGGGTTTGGCTTGGTTTTTTTCTAGATAAATCGGTGTAGGATTGTTAAAAACAATGTTACCAATATAGCCAATAGTATAACCCACCAATATTTTCTGCCGTACTTCCATACCCACAGGATTTCCTGAAGAATCTCTGGTGGTTTGGGTTTAAGTACACCATCAGATTTTGTTTCGCCGCCGCTGGCCTCTGTCGACTCTTGTTCTCCCGGTTGCGCCTTGGCTTCCTCTATCCAACGCTTCAGGTCAGTAATGAAATCGTCTCGAACAACGGCAAAGTGGTCACCTCCGCCACCTATATTTTTTATCTCTAAAGTCTGTCCAGAACAAAAGTAAAGGACGGCTATTTCTTTCAGCCAATATATTACACCTTGCGTGACGACACCTGCACCAAAGTAACGCTGGAAATCATCGAGAATTTTTACGTGCTCACACAGCAATTCCAAAGCTTTAGAGCCGCATTGCCGCGATTCCTTGGAATCGGGGTTATCATGGTCAGCGATTATCTTCCACTTTTCGACCGCAGCAAGTATGTCCCCGATTGCCGCAAGGTTCTGATTTAATAAGTCCATATTGCACCTGCTTTCTATCCGGCCGGTCGGGCCTCTGGCAAGGTCGGCCTGGACGTGGCCAAGTGCGCGATTAAGGTGCGACAGTTTCTCTTGGGCAGTTGCAGGGTAATGAATCAGGTCGGGGTTTTGATTATAGTAGTGATAGTATGCCCAGACATCCTCGCAAAACTTGTTTCGCTGAAACCATTTCCCCTCGTATTCGGCAGAGAAAATATAGCTATCGCTCGGTGTCCCTGAATATCGCAGTTCGTAGTCGTGAATAACGGCCAGCCGCACATATTCGCATATTATTTTTTCGCTGTCCTCTGGCTTACGTTGTAGCCCGGCGCTGCCGAAAAGCCCAAACCAGAGCAAAGGATTCACCGGCTCGGCTGGTCGGTAGATAACACTCAGGTCGACGTTAATGAACAGATTGTCCTCATAGCCCATGCTCACCCAATCTTTTGGGGGCGGACATATATCAACTAAAGAAATTCCCTTGCCAGGTTTAGGCTGAATAATAGACGAGTCTTGCTCTATTCGCTGTTTCGCTTCCTCAAGCTGTTGCGCGTAACCTTGCAGGGCTTGCCCATAGTCCTCGACCATCTTGCAGAGCCGGTCAATATGGGCTGTGAAACGCGCCCTTATAGTCGCGTCCATTACAAGAGCGTCAATCTCGTTTGCTATCTCGTGGACGGCTGCCTGGTGTGTTTCATACGATAGCATTACTCACCTGTCTTTCTTCGGGTCGGTCTGAATAAAGGCAGAAAGGACAGGTCACTTAAAATCCTGCCAAAGGCCAGGCCGCTTGCCGGTAGCTTGCCGGTCATCCCGATTGCCCGTATTATAGGCTCACAATGCCTGTTTGACAAATCGTGAATTTGGCCGGAAAATCTCAAAAATCCCTCAAAATTACGTACTTTCCACAATTGACAGACGCAAGATCGGTGTGGTAGAATTACCACAATAGGAGGCGCGCAACAAATCCAGGGAAGGGGATTGAATTCGCAAACATTCTCTCGGAGGATGTAAGATGAAAAAGCAACTATTGGCAGCAATGGTGTGTGTGATGGCGGTAATGAATCCGGCTTCGGCGGACACGTTTGGACCAGTCGGCAATCAGTTCACTATCGACTTCGTGCCGATTTCGGGCAGCACGAACCCCACCAGCGGTTACGGCATCGTCAACAACGCCTACCGCATGGGCACATACGAGGTCAGCAATGACCAGTGGACGAAGTTCAAGGCTGCCTACGGCGCGGTGACGGGCAGCCCATCGTATGCGTATGGCAACGACCCCCTCTTCACCGGCACCAACGTTCCGACCAACAATGCGAGCTGGTACGAGGCGGCACAGTTCGTCAACTATCTGAACACAAGCACCGGCCATCAGGCGGCGTACAAGTTCACAGGCACACAGGGCACGAGCGACTACACTCTGGCCACTTGGGTCTCCACGGATACCGGTTACGATGCAGGCAATCCGTATCGCAACAGCAATGCGTTTTATTTCATGCCAACGGAGAATGAGTGGGTCAAGGCGGCCTACTGGAACGGCACGAGCCTCCAGACCTACGCGAACGCGTCACCCAGCGACCTTGTTTTCGGGATACCCGACCCTGCGAAATGGAACTACTTCTCTTCTGTCGGTCGCGAACCGTGGAATGTCGGCAGCGGCAGCCAGGAACTCAACGGCACATACGACATGATGGGCAACGTCTGGGAATGGATGGAAAGTCCGTATTTTAGTGGAGATTACGGAACTGCTTCCTCTCGTGGCCTTCGCGGTGGGTCGTACGACTTCTACGGCACCTACCTCGCGTCGTCCTACCGGAGCTACTACGGCCCCCCGCTCATCGAGTTCGGCAATTTCGGGTTTCGTGTCGCCTCCGTCCCCGAACCAACCGTCATCCCCGTCCCCGGCGCTATTGTTCTTGCTGGTATCGGCATAAGTTGTATTCATTGGCTGCGCAGACGCAGAACGCTGTGATATAGTAGATGTGCTCAAATTCGACAGGGCTGTGAGCAAGCGCTTGCAGCCCTTCTATTTCTGTGCTTTTAGCCTCTCTTCTATTGCTGGTATCCGCTTTTCCAGGTCTTCGACCTCTTTATGCTTGAGGATATACTCGATTATGTCGTTGCAGGTCAGGCGCTTCAGCCGGTCGTCTTTATTGTCTATCAGGGCGACAAGCGTCTCTAGCGCTTTGGTTAAGCTCTGCGCCAAAGTATCAAAGGCCGCTTTAGCTACTTCCTACCGTTGCCGGTATCCACCGTAAGGTGTCCTGTGGACTGCATCCTGATTTCCTGATATTCTGATCGCCTAAATAGCCGCCCGCTCCCCCTGCCTTCGCAGGGGCAAGCCTGTCCCCGCAAAAGCGGGGAGTCGCGGCTCTGTTTGAAGCAAGCCTGTCAGACATTCAAGCCGGATACTACAGCGTCAAACACCATCACTCCTTCAACCACCCCCTGCACAGCACACGTGTACTTCCTCCGCTTGAACTGCGTAATATGACCCAGCAGATACAACCTGTGCCCAGGCTCGACAACAGAGCGAAACTTTGCTGAATCTATGCTGGCAAAACCAATAAACCCCTCAACCTGGTAAATCTGTTTGACAAAAAAACTGGACAGTTGCGCCGCCGCCTCAATCATTATTACGCCCGGCATCAGCGGCCGCTCAGGAATGTGGCCCCGAACCCAGAACTCGCCTCCGGTTACATCCTTGTAACCCAAAATCAGAAACTCTTCCTTATCGTACCAGAGAATCCCATCGAGCTGCTCCATCTCAAAGCGCTGTGGGTTTACTCTGCGAATGGCGTCCGCGTCAAAGATCGGCTTGCCGCTGAGGTCTATCTGCGATAAGTCAAACAATAACGGTGGCGGCATGGCTGGCCCCAATATAAAAGCTTTCGGCGCATTCCACCAGTTGCGGCTGCCGGCCTCGACACGCCAACAACCCGGCACCGGGCTGAGATGCACACAATAAAAACAGCCTTTGTGAATACCGGCCCTGCTGTTTGAACCCAACTCGACTACCAGTGACAATCCCTGCAGCGGCAGGAATCCAGACTTATCAAAGGCCCGGACGCCACACATTACGTGCAGAATACCGACCCTTCAAATCACGTCCGGCAGAGCGGTAACTTTAGGGGGCGGATCTAATTTCAAGTATTCGGCTGCGAACGGTCTGCGCAGATTGCTTGATTTTCTGCATCTGCTTGCGGACCCGCGTTCCTGCCGCACTGTTTCCGCCCTCGGCCTTGCTTATGTCGGCCTCAATTTCAGTTACCAGCACCTTAAGCTCTTCGTACTCTTGCATCCGAATAATCCTCCACTTAGTGGGTTAAAATTGCCAGAAACTTAACGTCCCGCGATTGTCTTGTCAAAGAAAAACGTTTTTTTTTGCCAAAAAACCGCTATCTGTTTGTACGTGTTTAGCCGGGGGGAAAACCATCCCCAATCCGCCCCCGCGTCTTCTTGTCGAAGACAATGACGCCAGCCATCCCTTGCGGGAGAGCGGGGGCGGATTGGGGATGGTTTTTCGCCCAGCTA
>JAFNGF010000113.1:10355-19300 GCA_017885385.1 Planctomycetota bacterium | reverse complement strand
AACCATCGCCGCGCTCACACTTACAGCCGCAATGAACACCCACATAAACCGCTTATTCTGCCTGGAGACAATATATTTGAGGTATCTATCGCCGGCGGCAAAGGTTCTGCTCATCTGCGCGATACTATCGGTCTGGCCCACAGTGTTCTGATTCAGCTTGTCCAGGGTCTCGTTAAACTTGTTGAAACTTTCAGCCATCTGCACATCGATATCCGCGGCGGCGGCAAGCTGATGGTCAATATCGACCAGAGCATCGGTCTGCTTGGCGGTTTCAGCGGGAATTTTTTCCACCGCCTCTATAAACTGCTGGTCTTTGGCGCCGGCTGATTTTACCTGCTCCAGCAGCTGGTCGATTACCCGCTTTTGATTGTCCAGCAATCCGGGAAAGCCCTCCAGCAACTGCGGAAGCTGCTCAATTCGGCGCATCAATTCATCCTGCTGGGCAACCTGGCGATTCAAATGCTCGTTGATGCTCTGCAGCTTGTCGATGAGCGTATCGAAACCAGCTTGCAGTTTTTCCAGCGTTTGGGTTTTATCCGCTCGCTCGGCAGCTTTTACCACAATCTTATCGCCTTGCTCTGTCGGTTGCCGGATAGCCGACTGTTCCGGGTCGGTATCCTGCGTGATGAACCCCTCGTCATCGACCTCGGGCGGCGGCTCCGTGACGGGCGAAATCTTGTGGGCCTTCAGCCAGTCGCTTGTTTTTGTCCAAATTTCCTTTATGGTCATTGCTTGAATTCCAAAGTGGACGTCTAAAGCCCACTACATACCGTTTAGCCGTCGCCGGCACGCCTNNCCGGTAAAACCGGGGGCTAAATATCTTGTTTACCATCACCGCAGATGCGACGGCTAACATCCATCAGAACTAAACACATTAAAGAGCTTTCCCACTGCCATTTCAAGCTATTTTTGCCACGATAACTGCGCGGACGCCCTCAAAGTACAGATTCATCCGTCGGGCTGGCAATGGGACTGCTATCACGTCGTTAGTTAGCAAGTCTCAGTCTTCTTTTCTGGCGATGTCTGTTATTTTCTGGCTCAGATCATCCAGGCCAAAGCCCTCCGCCCTTACAATGTGCTGGCGATCCGTCAGTATCAGCCAGGGTAGGGACTGGATGCCCAGGGCGCGCCGCATTGCCTCTGGATTGCTGGTGATGGCGGCCACGGGCAAACCCGGGCCAAACTCGCCTGCCCATTTCTCCAGTTCAGCAGGTGCGCATTTGGCAGCCTGCACGGTCCGCACAGCCACGTTGTGCCTTGCCAGTTCCTCCGTGCGTTGGGCAAGCTGCTTGAGAAAATGCCGACAAGGCCGCTGTTCAATATCCACCAGGCACAACAGAATTGCCTTGTTGTCAAGACCCGTCCAGGAATCAGCCAGCCCCAATTCCTCCCAGCTCGGTAAGCCTGTGCCCGCCAACGACTTGGCGAAAGTAAGCGTCTTACCCAGCGCGATCTTGACGTGCTTTTCGCCGCCCCAAGTATGGGTGACACCCTTTTCACGGTTTGGCGGCGGCGACAAGACGCTTATCTGCAAAGGACCTTTGCAGACACCGTCAATATGAAATCGACCATGAGTATCGCTGAGCACCCGCCGATGGGGCTGGGTCTTGTCCTCACGCCAGTCGAAATCCGGGGTCTCGACCAACGCACCGGGCACCGGCTTGTCGTTGGCATCGACCACGACCCCTGAGATGACCTGGTTGGCCGGCTGCAAAACGAGCGACTCCAGATGAATGGGCCTCTCCATCGAACCCTCAAGGGGAACAGGTTCCAGTGAGTTCTCATTGAACCCCGGTGCGTAGGCAGCAACAGCATAGCAATAGTCGGATCCTGGAAGGGGAACCCCACGGACGTGATACGCCCCGCTGGCATCGGTGACAACCTCTGCCATAGAGCTGCCATAGCGACTGGGGGACTGATAGGAAGAGGCGGGCAGAAACCTGACGTGAGCGGCGGGGATGCCTACCCCATCAGGGTCCGTGACGCGCCCGATCAGCGAATAAGCCGGCTCGAGCCTAATCCGGGCCTCGAAGCGCCCGCTCCTGGAAGGATCCTCCAGCTTCACGAAAACGCCCAACCCTAGCGACTCGTGTCGAGCTACCAGGAACGTACTCGAAGGCAAGGGCATACAGTAGAACTTGATCTCGAACTGCCCATTGGCATCGGCGTAATTGCTGATCATATACGGCCAGCACGCAACGAATGCCTCCGATAATGCACAGCCATCTCGACCCAACACCGTTCCGGACAGACACACAGCCAGCCGAGGGAACAGAAGCTCCTCCCGATGAGTCTGTCCTTTGCTAAGCTGCACCTCCTTTGGGTTGACGAGCCCTCCGTGCCCAGGTTTGTAACCGGATATGGTACATTTGCCTGGCGGAACGTGCAGACAAGCCAACCCGTTGGCGTCGGTCACTACGGTCTGCTTGAAAGGATGACAAGACGCCGTGATTTGAGCCCGCTCCACAGGAACATCGGTGTCGAAATCGTGCACCAGAACCTCCAACCTGGCTGCCTTGTTGACGGTGAGTCTCACGTCACGCACCACCTCCCCGGGGCTGACCGTCACCACCGGGTTCGTGCTGAACCAATCCTGCACCTGCCCCTCGCGCAGGACGACCTCAAGCAGGTATGGTCCGGGCGTGAGGCCGGCCAGCACAAATCGGCCGTTTGGCTCTACGGCTACCGGGTCTTGGCAGTAGTCCCAGCCCGGTCGCCCGTAGGGCCTGGCCAGCACCCGCAAACCCGACACGGGGTCGCCTGTACCCTCGTCGACCACGCAGCCTTCGATGCGTGCCTCCGCAGGCAACGTGATTCGGATGTCGGTCTGGCCCGCGGCATAGTGTTCGCCCTCCTCCAGACCAAAATCACAAAACGTCCACATTGGACTTCTACCGGAGGCTGCCACTCCAAAATCCGCAGTCGTGCCTTCCGGTATATTGTCGAAGCTAAACTGTCCCCGCGTGTCCGTCTGGGTGGTAAACCAGCTTTCAGGAACGAGCGGGGCGATCTCTGTACGTGCCATCATTTCGTTCTTCAGGCACATCCTTACCTTAGCACCGGGTACAGGACGGCCGGCTTCATCCACGACAGTACCCTTGAATAGGTTTGGTCTGCCCAATCGGATGGTACATCCACCGGCACGCTCAATAGTCATCCAGGCAAGTGCCAGGTCCCGTTTGCCTGCGACCAGCAAGGGATAAGAGCCCCGTGTTTCCACCTGAAGTGAAAAGCGGCCATCAGGTGTCGTTTGCGCGCGCTCGACCGGCTCATAACTGCGTTGGCCAAGCTTGGCGGTAAGATCGTAACAAACCACCGTAGCCTCTGCCACGGGCCGCCCCTGATAGTCCACAACGCACCCGGTCACGGTAACGGTCTGGACTTCCTCAGCCGGATAGCACAGACTTGCCAACAAAGTGAGTACGACAATCGATAATCTTGTTTTCATGGATTTCCCTCCTCCATACGGGCGATTGTACGAATTACGTGACAAGAGTTCCGATATCACAACACGCCGCTAGAATTGCGTTTTCTTTTCAGTGCGTCATAGCCCTCCTTATTAGATTTAGAATGCGTATCACAGTATAGAGTTTCTGTGCTGTAAATTCAAGCTATTTCTGCTACAATTGCCCCCATAAATCGACAGATAACGGTAAGGGCAGACAAATGAAATTAGTCACGTATGCCAGAAATCAGTCAATTTCGTGCGGGATATTGCTTGCCGGGCAGATAGTAGATGTACCGTCGGTCTGGCAAGGTCCAAACCCGCCGCGAAGCGTAAAAGAAATCCTGCAAAGGGGTCCATCGTGCCTTAACAAACTGGCCGACCTTGCCGATTCGAGCGACATTTTGACGCCGCTGGACGCGGTCAAGCTGCTGGCGCCGATTCCTCGCCCCAGCAAAATAATCGGCCTGGCGGGAAACTACAGCGAGCACATAAAAGAGGCCGGGCTTTCGCTCGGCCTATCGGATTCACCGCGCAAAAGTACCGTGCCCAGGCCCTTTCTTATGCCGGCGACCGTGGTAATCGGCCCGGGCCAAGAGATACCCTGGCCGATCTACAGCGAGCAAATAGATTATGAGCTTGAGCTGGCAGTAGTAATCGGCAGAAAAGCAAAGTGCATAAAGCCCGATGACGCACTTGAATATGTGGCTGGCTACACTATCTGCAACGATGTGTCCGCGCGCAGCGTGACTTTTGCCAAAGGCAGAGCGAAGCGGCCCTGGGACGAGTTTTACGACTGGCTGAACGGCAAATGGGCGGATGGTTTTTTGCCTATTGGGCCATATCTATTAACCGCCGATGAAATTGGCGATGTCCAAAATCTTGATATGGAACTTACTGTCAACAGCGAAATTCGCCAGAAGGCAAACACTTCGCAGATGATTTACCCGGTGGCGGATATTGTATCGTTTTTGAGCCACGTAATGACGCTCGAGCCGGGCGACGTTATCGCTACCGGCACGCCGGCGGGCGTTGCGATGGCGACCGGCAGATTCCTCCAGCCGGGCGACCGCATCGAATGTACCATCGAAAAACTCGGTGCGTTACCCAACACACTGGGGCGGAAACCGCCGGAATTCTATGAACCTTTGGCCAATGAGCGATAGGGTGGGTGGATACGGCCTGTGGCTTCGGTCGCAGTCGAGACGCAGCCCAAGCCGCCATAAGAGGTGCGAAATCGCCGTCTCAAGATTATCGGCGGTGCCGGCAAGTCAGGCTGTTTGAAGTCACGGATTATCACTTCAGAATGGTCGGGCAGCAGGAGAAATTACAGCCCGCCAAGAAAGCCCCGACAAGTCGGGTTCGGGCGGATCCACAAGTGCACTTACCTCATTGCCGGTTGTAACGTCCTTTTAGGTAACGACTTAGCAGGTCTTTACGCCGTGGAAACAAGGGTGTTGAATCAGGCCGTCGCCCGACATAGGCAAAGGTCTCCCGCAGATTTCACAGTAAGACACAGGGCGATATCTTCTTGAATTGGGGCAGCTTATCTGGTAGACTGATTGCGACACAAAAGATTTCCGGCAGGGCATTCAGATGAGTGCATCTGTTATTTCCAACACTGTCCTTGTTTTGATGGCCGTGATAGCCGCGATGGCTAATCCCCTTGCTGGGAGCTGCTGCGCCGTCAATTGCCAATTTGGTGCAACAGTAGTTACGCTTGTTCCAGGCTATTTCGATAGCTGCGGCACCTTGGTGCAGGGGGTGGAGTGCGTGCTGTTCCGAGCCGACCCGCCTGCCGGACGGGCAGGTGCCGGCGGGTTGTACGTGCTGGATAATTTGGGCGGCTTTCAGGTTGGCGATCACGTTCGCGTGCGGGGAATCCTGAAACCAGATTGTGCTACGATTTGCATGCAGGGCGACGGCTGCATTGAGCACACTGTCATCTCGGCCTGTCCGCGCGGCGACTTCGAATCCGATGGGGATGTAGATTTCGCCGACTTTGTTCTGTTGGCATCTCACTGGCTGGATGGGCAGTGCGAACCGCTGAACAAATGGTGCCAGCGTGCCGACTTGACTGCCGACGGGGTTGTGGACCTGGCTGACCTTATCGAATTTGCCGATGACTGGCTAAAGTCCGCCGGGCAAAATGAGTTTGCCAAGCCGACTTTGGCTGAATACTACAGCCCGTATGAAAATCCCGTTGAACCAAACGCCCCCGGCTATTCTCTGCCGCTCGATTTGGCGGATGTCCGGAACTACGCGGCTATGGACTCGCGGTTCGGCCTTAAGCCGGTTGAACCGTTACTTGAGCAAAATGGCTTTGCCATCATAGAATACGACTTCGGCTGGTTCGACCCCAATCGCGACGACATCGTAAAGCCGTACGAGTATCTGCGCATGATGGACGTTCCGTTGTTCATCACCGCAGACACGCTGCTGCACCTTTATCACATCCAGTTCGACGAAACGCTCAAAGGCATCGAAGAGCGCGAGTTTTACGGCGACATCCGGGCTTTGACGGCAGCACTATTGCAGCACGCGATGGCTCTTTACGAACAATACGCCGGCGACCTGCGAGAAGCAGCCCGGCGCAACGTTGCTTATCTGGCGGTGGCGCAGAAGCTGATCGAGCTGGACGCCCAGGTGCCGGAATTGGTAGCTGATGTGGTGACAGGTGAGCTTGCTAAAATTGACGCCCACCAGGGATTTGCCGCCAGCGACATATTTATCTACGAAGAAGACTACTCACAGTACGTGCCGCGAGGCCATTACACCCGAAGCGAAGAGCTAAAGCGGTATTTCAGGGCCTTGATGTGGTATGGAAGAATGGCGTTTCTGCTGAAAGGCGCCGAGAATTGGGGAAAGACAGGTGACGCTCTTATTAGCGTATATGATGCGAAGGTCCAGACCATGCAGGCGGTGCTGCTGGCAAAGTCTCTTGAGGGCATAGAAGTGCAGGGACGCAGCGGACGCGAGATTTGGAACCGGATTTATGAGGTAACTTCCTTCTACGTTGGTTTAGCCGACGACCTTACGCCCTACGAGTATCTTGGCGCACTTAATAAAGTGTTCGGCAGCAGCTTTGAAATAAATGAGCTGGAGAATGAGGACAACTTTTTTGCCCTGAAGGTTGAGCTATCCCTCTTGCGCTCGCCGGAGATTTTTGGCGGCACGGGCAATGTTTATGTTACGCCGCCCATCACGCCCGAGACTCTCGATGACGTGCTGGATAAGACCAAAGGCATGCGCTTTATGGGGCAGCGGTTCATCCCGGATTCGTATATGTTCCAGCACTTGGTGTTCCCGGAAGTAGGGCCGTACACTGGAGCTGGGGATCCTCTGCCCTTCACGGCCGGAAATACGGGCCTGGGTCTTGGGCGGTGCTATCCACGCGGCCTGGACGTTATGGCAATCTTAGGCTCAGACCAGGCCAAGGCAATCCTGATAGAAGAAGGTGACACCGACTACGTTGATTATTGGCTGCGCTTCAATCGGCTTAGGGCCCAGTTTGATGCGTTTGATGTCTCTGACTGGAACCGGAACCTTTACTGGGGCTGGCTGTATTCGCTGCGGGCGTTAATCGATGAGTTTCCGCGGGGATATCCAAACTTTATGCGGACCGGGGCGTGGCAGAAGAAGGAGCTTAACGCAGTTCTGGCATCGTGGACGCAGCTTCGGCACGATACTATTCTTTACGCCAAACAAAGCTACACGCCGGTCGGCGGCGTCCTGCCTCCTCCGCCGCCGGGGTATGTTGAGCCTGTGCCGGAATTCTACGGGCGGTTGCTGGCGCTGACCCGCATGACCAGGCAAGGCTTGAGTGACCTCGATGCACTTTCCGCTGAGGCGGCCCAGCGCCTGACAAATCTTGAGCAAATACTTGCCCGACTGATTGAAATCGCCAATAAGGAGCTCGCCAACCAAGCGCTGTCGGACGAAGATCAGAAGTACATTAAATCGTTTGCCAATGGGCTGGAGGCGGCTATCATCGGTGTTGGCGAAAAAGGGCTCAAGACAACGCTGGCAGCGGATGTTCACACGCACACCGCCGAAGGGAAAGTCCTTGAGGAAGGGGTAGGCTGTGTGGAACTGATCATTGTTGCCTGTTCTACGCCCGATGGTTCGCTTTTCCTGGCGGCAGGGCCGGTGCTGTCGTACTATGAGTTCAAACATCCGATGAGTGACAGACTCACCGACGAGGCCTGGCGAGAGCTGCTCGGCTCGCCCCAGCGGCCCGATAGGCCGAGATGGTTCCAGCCGCTTGTACACTGAGTAATGAATCCACAGATTGCACAGATTTCACCGATTCGGAATCTGTGCTCATCTGTGGTTGCGGTCAATTTTCAATTTACAGTCGGCAATTTGCGATTTACAATTCTCAAGAATGGCAAGCTATAGACTATTTCTGTTGGCCGGCTGCGTCGGCATTAGCCTGTGTGCGGGATGTGCGACAACGCCGGCGCGCCAGGAGCAGCGTGTTCAGGTTGAACAAGTCTGTGTCACTAATATAGACAAGCTTCAGGCGATGCAGATAGCCGAAGATGTGCTGACTGCGATGCACTTTGCCATCGAAAAGGCTGACCTCGATAGTGGGCTTATACGAACAAGGCCGTTGTCGGGGGCACAATTCTTCGAATTCTGGCGCAGCGACAATGTCGGGCCTTTTTACGCAGCTTTGGCGAATCTGCATAGTATTCGAAGAATCGCAGAAGTGCGTATACAGCACTCCGCCAACGGCGGATTTATTCGCTGTGATGTCCAGATACAAAGACTGAGTGTGCCCGAACATAAAGCTGCCGGCAGCCCCGGTGCGCCGGTGAGAAGGCTGGCGCCTACCCCTGAGCAAGAAAAAGGCATCACCTGGATCGATTTAGGTAAGGACACCCTGCTATCTACCGAAATTCTAAACCGCATACAAAAACATATACTGGCCCGGCGCTCGTTTCTCGTGTCGCGAACGAGCGACGAGTCACAAGCGACGGGCGACGAGAAATGAGAATACTGGTCTGTGGTGGAGCAGGGTATATCGGAAGCAATATGACGGCGATGCTGGCTGCCGAGGGACACGAGCCGATTGTTTTTGACAATCTTAGCAGGGGCCATCGGTCGGCGGTCCGGCAGGCCGAGCTCATAAAAGGAGATTTAGCCGACCAGGAATTACTTGTCAAAACGCTAAAAGAATACAAAATTGAAGCGGTAATGCACTTTGCCGCTCTGATTGAAGTTGCCGAGTCGGTGCAGACGCCGCTTAAATACTATCAAAATAATGTCTGCAATGCACAAAATCTGCTTTCAGCGATGGAAGTAGCCGGCGTGGAGAAATTCGTTTTTAGCAGCTCCGCCGCAGTGTACGGCATGCCTGCCAACGTGCCCGTTACCGAAGACTCGCCTAAAGAGCCGATCAATCCTTACGGGGAAACCAAATACGCGGTTGAAAGGATGTGTCACTGTCAAAGTCGGGCGGGCAGACTTCGGTATGTATCGCTGCGATATTTCA
>JAFNGF010000113.1:0-10320 GCA_017885385.1 Planctomycetota bacterium | reverse complement strand
CACCTGCGTTCGTGACTACATCCACATCGAGGATTTATGCCGAGCTCATCTACTGGCATTAAAGAAATTGGAGCAGCACTGGGAGCTGGCGTACAACTTAGGCAACGGCAGAGGCTATTCGGTAAGAGAGGTAATCGCCGCCGTTAAGAAAGTCTCGGGCAGGGATTTCAAGGTTACAGATGCAGACCGTCGGCCCGGCGATCCGCCGGTATTGACCTCTGATGCGACAAAGGCAAAAAATGAGCTGGGCTGGAGGCCGCAGTTACCCGATTTGGAACAAATAGTTGCCACCGCCTGGCAGTGGCACAGCCAGCATCCTGATGGTTATCCTGATTGACCAAGTTAGGAGGTTAAGTTGTGAAGAACAGCAGCAGCAAGGTTAAAGACTTTCTTAAAAAAAACGGCATGGACCCGGCAGACATTAATATTGACCAGGTTTGTCGGGTTTTTCTTGAAGAGATGGACAAGGGCCTTGCAGGGGTGAAAAGCTCTCTGGCGATGCTGCCGACTTACATAGAAACTGAGGCTGAAATACCGCCAAATAAGCCCGTCATAGTGATGGATGCGGGCGGGACGAATTTTCGCGTTGCGACGGTTGTCTTTGCAGACGACGGAAAACCGAGCATCGAGGATTTCAAGCTGTTTAAGATGCCTGGGTTGACGGCCAAGATCGGCAAGGCGGAATTCTTCAACACGATGGCCGGCTATATGGAGCATGTAGTAAAAAAGAGTGACCGTGTCGGCTTTTGCTTTTCATATCCTATAGAGATGTCCGCGAGCAAGGATGGCCGGGTGCTGTACTTCTCCAAGGAGATTCAGGCGCCGGAGGTTGAGGGCCAGATGGTAGGCGAGAACCTGAACCTTGCTATAAGCCGGGCGGGACTTGGCCAAAAGAAAAAAATGGTCCTGCTGAACGACACGGTGGCAACACTTTTGGCCGGCAGAGCCGACCCGAGCCGAAGGAGTTTCGACAGCTACATTGGCTTTGTCTTGGGTGCGGGGACAAACTGCAGCTACATCGAGCAGAATAACAACATAACCAAGGCCGAAGATTTGGATCTCACCGCGAGTCAGATCGTCAACGTGGAGTCCGGCGGATTCGGCAAGGCGCCGCAGGGAGCGATTGATAAGAAGTTCGATAAGTCGCTGGTCAATCCGGGGGTGAACGTATTTGAGAAGATGATATCGGGGGCGTACTTCGGGCCGATATGCCTTTGGACGATTCGCGCGGCAGCAAAGGCAAAGCTGTTCAGCGCCGCGGCAGCCGAGAAACTGGCCGTGATAAAGGAGCTGAGCACAAAACAGACGAGCGACTTTATGTATAATCCGCAAGCCGGCGACAGTCCACTTTCGGCGGCTATTGCTGATGCCGATGAACAAGACTGCGTGACACTTTACCTGCTCATCGACAGGATGATCGAGCGGGCGGCTAAGCTGACAGCGATAAACCTATCGAGCGTCGCCTTAAAGAGCGGCAAAGGCAAGAATCCGGCTCGGCCAATCTGCATTGTGGCCGAAGGCACAACTTTCTACCAGCTGACGTCGCTGAGGCAGAGGGTTGAGTATTACCTGAAGCAATATCTTGTGGAGAAGAAAAACGTATTTTACCAGACCATAAATGTCGACAATGCCACCTTGATCGGCGCGGCAATCGCAGGGCTGACAAACTAACGCACAAATCAAATGCAAAAACAAGGATTTGAATTCGTACGCCTGGTAGGAAATGAAAGGCGGGTAGGCACGACGCTGGCCAGTGTGTCGCGACACTGGCAGAGCAAAAAGGAGCACTTCTTAGTAGTAAGTCCCCACGATGACGATGCGGTTCTGGGAGCGGGCCTGCTCATACAGTTAGCCAAGAGAGAAAATGTGCCCGTGCATGTGCTAATCGTTACCGACGGCAGCATGGGCTATTGCAGCCTCGAAGAGAAAGATGCCATTATCCAGACCAGATGCGGTGAGAGTTTTCAATGCTACCGGAGCTTAGGCGTACCGAAGGAAAATATCGTTCGGCTTGATTTTCCTGACTGCCGGTTAAATGATTATCGCGGCAGAAGGCCGGCCAAACCAGGTGACGCTCCGGCAATCTGCAGTTTTACGGGGCTGCAAAATAGTTTCACTTACCATCTTCGCAGCGTAAGGCCCACCCAGTGCTTTCTGCCCACGTGGAATGACTTGCACCCCGATCACCGTATCGTCTATGAGGAATTCCTTATCAGTTTGTTCCACGCAGCCGGCAACATTTGGCCGGAGCTGGGCAAGCCCTTGGCCGGCGTCCCTTACGTCCACGCGTACGCGGTTTATTGCGATTTTGCTGCACCGCCGACGTTGCGTATGCGTGCGCCGCAGTCGTATCTGGACAATAAGCTGGCGGCAATTGAATCTTTTCGCTCGCAGCGGCAAATATCCGCCCTTATCGAGAACGTTCGCCATTACGGCCCGGAAGAATATATAAAAGCTTTGGAGTTCAAACTCTATCATCCTGCTCTTTATCGCGACATGTTCGAGGAAAGGGGTGCGATCAGCGTGCTGCGCTGAAAGCCCGGATCACTTCTGCTGCTTCTGCCCGGCAGTACCCAGCCTGAGCGTAGCCGTAACCGGGAAGTGGTCGGAGGGCCAACGGCCTCCGTACTGCGTGCGAAGTATTTCCGCTTGCAGGACTTCCAAATCCGGCGAAGCAAATATGTAATCAATCTTTGGGGCGCTGCGCTTTCCCTGCAAGTCATTGTACGTGCCGACCTCTTTGTCGTCTGGATGCAGCACGCGGAACGCATCGACCATAAGAACCGGATTTAGAGCCGGGCCTGCGTTGTCTTTGTCCAGGGCCTTTTTGCCCTTTAGATACAGGATGACAGGATTGTCTTCACCGGTGTTGAAATCGCCGGTCACGATGAAAGGATCAGGCTGTTTTCTGCCGGCGATACGCTTGGCCAAAAGCACCGCACTTTTTTCTCTGGAAGGCTGGGAAACGTGGTCCAGGTGAAGGTTGAAGGCGTAAAAAGCCAGGCGTGATTTCTTCTCGATAAATCTTGCCCAGGTGCAGATTCGGGTGCAGGCGTTGCCCCAGGTGATTGAGCCGGGTGCCTCAGGTGTATCGCAGAGCCAGAAAGTGCCCGATTCATCCACATCGAAGCGGTCGAGGCGGTATAGAATTGCGCAGTACTCACCTTGCGTTTTGCCGTCATCACGACCTACTCCTATCTCGCCGTATTGGCCGAGTCCTTGCCGAATCTGGTCGAGCTGAAAACGCAGGGCCTCCTGCAATCCTGCGACATCAGGCTGATTTTCGCGCAGGATATTCACGACCAGCTCGCGCCGGTTTTCCCAGCGGTTTTCGTTATCTTTGTGTGCGTTGGCCTGCAGAATATTGAAAGTCATGATCCGCAACTGCAAGGCATCTTGCGTGGCCGTGCCTGCGGCGGTACTCGCAGTAGTCTGGCAGGAAAATAGCCCGAGAATCGTCCATAAGCCCAGTAGGATGCTTAGGACCGAAATAGTGTTCACGGCTGCAAAAGATTTTCTGCTGTGCATAGGCAATCTCTCAATGACCTAAAGGTTTTTTTGCTTTTCTTTTTCCGAGAGCGGCTCGTTCAGCGAGCCGGAGCGGAAGCCTTGCAGGTCAATGGTTACGAACTTAAAGCCGAGCGATTTCATCTTGGCAACGACCTGCGAGCGAAGCGGCTCGGCGGCAATTCTATCGATATCCGCCGGCTGCACTTCGATTCGAGCGATAGTGTCGTGATGCCGAACGCGGAACTCCACGAAACCTAATTGCCTCAAGAAGTCCTCCGCTTCATCAATTTGCCTTAGCCGTTGCTCGGTTACCTCGATGCCATAAGCGATTCTCGATGCCAGGCAGGGCGAAGCCGGGAGGTCAGCAGTGGGCAAGCCAAGTTCCTTGCTCAACTGGCGAATGTCACTCTTGGTAAGTCTGGCCTCAGCCAGTGGTGAGCGGATGCCGAAGATCTTCATCGCGCGGTTGCCGGGACGAAAATCATCGAGGTCATCGAGGTTGGTGCCGAAGATAACGTGCTTAAAGCCTCTTTGTCGGGCAATGTCCAGCAGAACCTTGCACAGATGCGATTTGCAGTGGAAGCAGCGGTCGGCCTTATTGGCAGTGAAATTCGGGTCGGCAAATTCGTTCGCCTCTACGATCTGAAGTTCTGCGCCGATGCTCTTTGCCACTTCAGCGGCTCTTCGCAGTTGGTTAGCGGGTTCAGAAGGCCCGACACTTATGCAGGCAAGGACATTTTCAGCCCCCAGCGTATCGACCGCTACTTTCAGCAGAAATGTGCTATCCACGCCGCCGGAGTATGCGACAACCACTCGCCCCAGTTTCTTGAGGATTTGTTTGAGCGGATTGTATTTTTCTTGCAGATTCACAAAGCCGATGGAGGGATTTGAACCCTCAACCCCGGCTTTACGAAAGCCGTGCTCTACCGTTGAGCTACATCGGCCTATATGCCGGCTATAATACTGATCATTGCCTGGTTTGGAAAGAGGCTTCATCCGGTTAATGAGCAGGCGCCCCGAATGATCCTTTTGCTGCCACTTCTTTGGTGCGTGTGCGGAATCTTGAAATTGGCTTTGATTGGGTTTGTTTTCTTGGCCTGCGAAACCCGTTTTATTTTCATAATCCCTTTGTGAAAAACCCCTTGCGTTCATTTTGGCTCTTCGGAAATTGGCTTTGTTTTGCATAATACACTCAAAATGGTCGTCGCTTTCTCCTCTGATTAGCCTGCATTTGTCAATAACCGCGGATTCCGCCGGATGAACACGGATCAAAGGAATAAAGCCCCCGAAGCAGTCTAAATCGGTGTAAATCCGTGTCTCTGAGTACCTTCTGGAATATGTATTAGCGTGCATTTGCGATTTGCTGTTAACTATGAACGATGAAATACCCTATATTGTGATTCTATTCCATTATTTAAGCACATATTATACCCAGAAAGGCCTTCGGACACAAGGAAAATCTTGGATTTATCCCGTGAGATACCGGCTGCGCCTATCTCACGGGGTGAAGATGGATCCCGGATAGCCGGCCGCTCGGCAGCACGTAGGGTGTGATATTTCGCACCGCTTTCGCTCCGGCCCGATAAACAATCGAGCCCCAACCGATAATCAATCCAAAGATTGCCCTTTTCTGCCTTTTTGGCTTCGGTCCTTTGACCTTTTGGTTATGCCGCCTTACATTTTGGCCGATAGTAGATTCGGAGGAGATACCCGGGGGTTTGCACCTTTGATTCAAAGGTTGTGGAAATGGTAGGGGCCACAGATGACCCAACGAAGTCGGGCAGACTTGGAAGATATGGGAGGCGCTATATGTGTTCGATCTATTTAATCAATGTCGGGGTCAACGCCAGTCATGAGAGTAAGGCACGCAGCCCTATCTTCAATGATAACCTTTCTTTTGTATATGTCTCTATCCCGGACCATGCGGGGACGCCGTATCCACCTGAAATGCGTCCCTTTGTGCGCGACCCGGACAAACTCCCGACCCACAGCGACCCTGACTGGGATAATTTGACTTATGGTGACGACTGTTTGAACCCGAGAGCGAGCGCATTGATAAACGTCACCCGCGGCGACATCCTTCTTTTCTGGGGACTGCTTTGGCAAAATAATAGGCAGAATAATGGGAATAATTGGCATGGGCGTGGGTTTACAGGCGAAAGAGGTTGGTATCTGTTAGGTGCTTTACGAGTCGAAGACATTGTGGAAAGAAAACAAGATATCAACAACCTCCCTGCGGCAAACTGCTGCCGAGCGCTCAAAAACGCGCATTCCTTGAACCCCCTTTGGCATCCGGGCGATCGGGTGTTTGTTGGCGAGATCAACCCAAGTCATTCACGTCTGTTCGAGCATGCCGTCGATCTTGGGGGATGTAGGTGTGGCGGTCTGATCTACAGCGGTGCGTTCACTGCCGCAGATCATACGCCCTTCACGCATGGGAATGGGCGCTGCTGGTTGTGCGGCCTGCGTACGTGCCGGAAAATGTGGGACCTCAACGACGCTGAACAGCGTGGGAGAGCCGAGATCGTGAGAAACGCAATCCGGAACGTAAACAGGGACTTTGACCTGCTGGAGGACGCCCACTGTGACCCAAAATGCCGGTAACGGTAACAAGGGTGCTTGTCAATATGAGGAAATAGATATGAAAGACGAAGAAGCTATTATCCGGCCGAAAAGACGCCGTAGCTTGCTATTCAGGGATATAGGATTACTCGTGGGTCTCGTGCTTGTTTTCGTTGCTCTCGCTACCCCAGAGCAGTTCGTGCGTGGATGGTTTAATAGTCTCGAACAAGGTATAGTCCCAGTGATAGGGCAGTTAAATCCCGATAGCGTGATTGCCTCCGTGAAAAGGGGCCATTTCTATCGGTTTGAACACACAACAATTGGAAATGCTTTCGATGCATATTTTGAAAATCCCAAATGGGAATATAAGGGCGATGAGAATGGAATGCAATTGGTTGAGTTCATGGGACAGCTCAAGAGAAACATTATTGGATATAATGGAATATGTCCATTCGTGCTTGAGAAGGGGGATCGTCTTCGTTTCCAATTTAAAGTTGAGCCAAAGAACAATACATTGAAATTATATTCTATGATGATTCAACTTGCGCCCAATAATATGCCTGATGAAACCCAACCTGAATTCACAATAGCGAGGGGTTATGCTAAGGATCTTCATGGGATGGAAATAAAATATGATAGCAACGGCACTGGCATGCAATTTATAAACTCTTTTGTAGAGGAGATTTTTCAAACCCACTGAAATTAGCAGGGTGGGCTTGCCCCACTACGCCTTTGTAGATAGGTTTGACGGCCAAGAAAGAGTGAGACCTTATGTGTTCAGATTTTCTTTTTCGCGGTGTCTCTTTGCTGATGCACAAGTCTGGCGAAGGGTTAAGACCTAGGAGCACAGTCTTCACGCAAGTCATGCATCTCGATACACCTGGCCTGTTTTTGGATATGGGTTGGACACTCGATGATTCGGAAGAAAACGCTGTTATTGGACACCAACTCAATTCTGGGGTTCATCTCACTGCTGGTGTTTCGACAACAGCACACTTCGACCGCGCGAAGCATTACGCGACAAGCGGCTCCACGTGCAGTGGCGTCGTCTATAAAATAGAACGCTCTCGGCTTGGTTCGTGTGGTGTCGAAGAGCATGTCGTCAGTGGATATACAGACTTTCCAAAATACCCAGAAGACGACGAAGTGATTCTGGTTCATCGAGAACACGGACCCTTGCCGTTAAGCGTGGTCGTTGACATTATTCCCGTTGCTCCGTAGAGAATTCCGGGGACACCATTGCATAATTTAGGCGTAAGGGCTATGGCTCGCCGAGGGCTTCGATATCGGCGGCGTCCTTTTTTCTCCCGGTCGCCCTTTTATTGGCGATGAAATCTGCGCGACTGATGAAAAATACCGGCGTCTGGCCGTAACAGCCGGGGACTTTACCTGCGTCCGCCTTTTCCCACGAGACTCCACTGGCTTTTGTAATGATGTCGATGCGTACGGGAGGAACGCCAAGNNCAACTCGAGCAGTTCTTTGAAGTCGTTGCGAATCTCCATAAAACTCACGTCTGAGAGCATCGACCGCCGCGAGGCGCTCTTCAGTCGGGCGGCTGAGCCAATACTGAAGGTTCTGCTTAATCTCTGAGTAATCATCCAAACGCTGCTTCTGTACGGTCTTGCGAATCATATTCTTATTATACCAAAGGGGCACGGATTGTACTAATCAAACCACTCGTCTTTTGCGTCGAATGGCGGGATACAGACGTTGACAATGCGCATTCTGCCTGAGGCGCGGTGTCGGCAGCCGGGCTTAATAAGGACCGCAGTAAAAGGCTTCACGGGCACAAGATTGCCGTCAAGCTCCACGAAGCCGTCGCCCTCGAGGATAAGGTAAATCTCGGTATGCTTTTTATGGTAGTGCACCTTGGAGTCTTCGATGATTTCAACTATGTGCAAAGTCGCTGCTTTATTATCGGGGCTGACGAATGCCCGCTGTGCATAGCCGCACGGGCAGGTTACCGCGTCTATCTGGTCGAAATGTGCTATCATATAATTTGCCATTACTTGCTCCGTATTTGTCGCCGGCGGTCGGGGAAATGCCCTTGAAACCTCAGAAAGCACCGTGTATATTCAAGGGTTCCAAGTGAAAATCCTAAACTCGAAACTGTCAATTTTCAAGGATAAAGATGAATAAGCCATTTGATGTTTCAGGTAAAGTGGTCGCTATTACGGGCGGCGGCGGCGTCTTGTGCGGAACGATGGCCAAGGCGCTGGCTAAAGCCGGCGCGAAAATCGCGGTGCTGGACCTGATCGAATCCGGCGCAAAGAAGATCGCCGATGAAATCAGATCAAACGCTCGCCCTGAGCGAAGCCGAAGGGAAGGCCGTGCTATCGCGGTCAAATGTAATGTGCTCGACAAGGAAAGTCTGGAGGCGGCCAAGGAGACAATCACCGCCGAGCTCGGGCAGGTTGACGTGCTGATCAATGGCGCGGGCGGCAACAAAAAAGAAGCCACCACTTCGCCGGACCTTTCTTTCTTTGACCTGTCGGCTGAAGCCGTTCGATTTGTTTTCGAGCTGAATTTTATCGGCACTTTATTGCCGACGCAGGTCTTTGCCCGCGAAATGGCTGAGAGAGGCACGGGCGTTATATTGAACATATCCAGCATGAACGCCTTTCGTCCCTTGACCAAGATTCCTGCGTACTCGGCTGCCAAAGCAGCGGTTAGCAACTTCACGCAGTGGCTGGCAGTGCACGTATGCCAGAACTATTCTAAAGAGATTCGCGTCAACGCCATCGCACCCGGTTTTTTTCTGACCGAACAGAATCGGTTCCTTTTAACCGATGAGAAAACCGGCGAGCTGACCGATCGCGGCAGGAAGATTATCGAGCATACCCCGATGGGAAGGTTTGGCCAGCCGGAAGAGCTGGTTGGAACGGTTCTGTGGCTGCTCAGCGACGCAGCGAAATTTGTCACCGGCGTCGTCGTGCCTATTGATGGCGGCTTCTCAGCCTTTAGTGGAGTCTAAGAATAGGCTTAATGATTGTTGATAATCAGGAGAGAGAAATGGTTAATGTTGACCCAGCAAAACCCTTGAAGGAATTTAAGTCCAAAAAGAAATTTTTTGTGGGCATCGATTCGGACGGCTGTGCATTCGACAGCATGGGCATCAAACAGCGGGAGTGCTTTTGTCCCTGGATGATTGGTCACTTCGGCCTGCAGCCCGTGGCTCAAGCCGCCCGCGAATGCAAGGATTTTGCAGACCTTTTTTCCAATACGCGCGGGGCCAATCGGCATAAGACGATCAAGCGTATTTTAGCCGAACTTTTGCCGTCCCATCCGATGGTTAAGGAAAGGAACTTTAAGGTTCCGCAATTTCCGCACTATGTCGCCTGGGTCGATGGCCCCCAAAGCATCCTTAGCGACGATGGGCTTAAACAGGCAATAGGAAAGGCCTCGGACCCGGCTGCAAAGCGCGAGCTGGAGCTAGTGCTGGCCTGGAGTCAAAGAGTTAACTGGGCTATCAAAGAGATTGTTAAGCAGATACCGCCGTTCCCATACGTGCGGGAAAGCCTGGAAAAAATCGGGCCTTTGGCGGACGTAATTGTGGTCTCCGCAACGCCCGGCGAGGCACTTATCCGCGAGTGGGAAGAACACGACATCGCCAAATACGTAAACGTCATAGCCGGCCAGGAGATGGGCACAAAAGCGCAGCATTTGGAATATGCCGCCAAAGGCAGATACCAGGATAATCACATCCTGATGATTGGCGATGCGCTGGGCGATCTGAAAGCAGCCAGGGCAAACAATGCGTTATTTTACCCGGTAAATCCCGGCAGTGAGGTCAAATCGTGGAAGCGGTTCCACGATGAGGCGTTCGACAGATTTATCAAAGGCGGGTACGCGGGCAAATATGAGGAGAAGTTGATCGCCGAGTTTGAAAAATGCCTGCCCGAAACGCCGCCCTGGCAAAAATAGTTTATGGTGATTGAACGACAAAATAAAGATGGGTCTATTACGGTCGGCCAGACCCGCGAGGCAATCGGCCAGTTCTTTGCGCAGAACGACTACAGCGGTAAGCGCATCCTGCTGATTATTCCCGACAACACCCGCTCCGGACCTATAGGCGACATATTCAAGATAATTTATGAGTGTTTGCAGCGAAAGGCAAAGGCTCTTGATTGCCTGGTTGCTCTGGGGACTCACCAGCCCATGACGGAGGAGCAAATCTGTGCTCGGCTGGCTATCACGCCGGATGATCGCCGCGCAAAATACGCCTCGGTCAAATTCTTTAACCACGA